>JBCBCG010000006.1:0-43503 GCA_038530925.1 Pseudomonadota bacterium | reverse complement strand
CCGACCCGCGCGAGCGCCGCCGCTCGCGGCGCGCGCGCCTCGCCCGCGGCCCCGCGGCGCGCAGCGCCGGGCGGCCGCCTCTCTCCATCGCCTGCGGCGGGGCTGTTCTTGCCGCGCACGGCCGGCTCCTCCATAACCCCGGCCGAACGTCTTGGCCGCACGCGGCCTCGCCTTCCAGCAGCGGAGACCGCGCCCGTGTCGCATGATCTCGTCTCACACCGCCTCAGCCGGCGGCCTCACCCCTCCGCCAGCGCGGCGGCCGGGGCAAGCGCGCCGGCGGAGATGGGCGGATCCGCCGCGGCGCAAGGCGGCGGCATCGTCGCGCGCTTCGCGCCCTCGCCCACCGGCTTTCTGCATATCGGCGGCGCGCGCACGGCGCTTTTCAATTGGCTTTTCGCCAAGGCGCAAGGCGGACGCTTCCTTCTCCGCATCGAAGACACCGACCGCGCGCGCTCGACGCCGGAGGCGACGGAGGCGATCTACGAAGGCCTGCGCTGGCTCGAGCTCGATTGGGATGGCGAAGCGGTGAGCCAAGCCGCGCGGATCGAGCGCCACCGCGCCGCGGCCGAAGCCATGCTGGCCTCGGGCGCCGCCTATCGCTGCTACGCGAGCAAAGAGGAGATCGACGCCGCCCGCGCCGCCGCCGCGGAGACCGGCGCGCCGCCGATCTTCGAGAGCCCCTGGCGCGACCGCGATCCGCAGGACGCGCCGAGCGACGCGCCTTTCGTCGTCCGCCTGCGGGCGCCGCGCGAGGGCGAGACGGTGATCGAAGACGCGGTTCAGGGCCGTGTGAGTTGGAGGAACGAGACGCTCGACGATCTGATTCTCCTGCGGTCAGACGGGACGCCCACTTACATGCTGGCGGTGGTGGTCGACGATCATGAGATGGGCGCGAGCCATGTGATCCGCGGCGATGACCACCTGACCAATGCGGCGCGCCAGAGCCTCATCTTCGACGCGCTCGGCTGGAGGCGGCCGATCTTCGCGCATATTCCGCTGATCCATGGTCAGGACGGCGCCAAGCTCTCCAAGCGCCATGGCGCGCTCGGCGTGGAGGCTTACCGCGCCATGGGCTTTTTGCCCGAAGCGATGCGCAATTATCTCGCGCGCCTCGGCTGGAGCCATGGCGACGAAGAGATTTTCACGACAGCTCAGGCGGTTGAGTGGTTCTCTCTCGACGCCGTCAATAAGGGCGCGAGCCGCTTCGACCTCAGCAAGCTGACCCATGTGAACGCGCAGCATATGAAACGCGCCGCGCCGGAGCGATTGTTGAGCGCGGTTGAGACGCTCCGCGCCGCGGAGGGCGCCGCGCCTTACGCGGCGGAAGCGCGCGCGCGCCTTCTCGCAGCCGCCGAAGGCGTCAAGACGCGCGCAAAAACACTGCTCGATTTTCAGGATCTCGCAGCCTTCGCGCTTGCGGAACGCCCGATCAGTTTTGATGAAAAATCCCGCACCGCGCTTACAGACGAGGCTTTAGTTCTGATCCGACAATGTCTCGACTTGTTGGAAACCTGCGAAGATTGGTCGCAAGAGGCGCTGGACGCGATTATCCGTGACTTTGCGGTGCGGCAAGGCGTAAAAATGGGGGCCGTCGCGCAGCCGCTGCGCGCGGCGCTTACGGGCCAAGCGGTCTCGCCCGGCGCCTTCGACGTGATGCTGGCGCTCGGCCGGGATGAGACGCTTGGGCGGCTGCGGGACGCTCTGGCGCTCGAGGCGTAGCGTCGAGAGCCGTCTGGGCGGAGCGCTGCGGGCGCGCGAGACGACCTCGCGATCCGCGACGGATCATCGGGCGCGCCGCGCCCGACCTTCGGATTTGCGGCGCAGGCTCCGGCCCGCGCCGCGCCAATGCGCGCGAGCTATTGCGCCGCGCGTCCTCCAGTCTAAGGAACCGCTCCATGTCAGATGCGCGCAAAGCAACGCTGAGCCTTGACGGCGAAACACATGAATTCGCCGTCCGCGGCGGCTCCGTCGGACCTGAGGTGATCGACATTCGCAGCCTCTACGCCAACACAGGCTGCTTCACCTATGATCCGGGCTTCACCTCCACAGGAAGTTGTCAGTCGAAGATCACATTCATCGACGGCGATATCGGTCAGTTGCTCTATCGCGGCTATCCAATCGATCAACTCGCCGAGCAGTCGAGCTATCTCGAAGTTTGCTACCTGCTGCTGTACGGAGAGCTGCCGACCAAGAAAAAATTCGAAGAATTCGTCCACACGGTGACGCGTCACACCATGCTGCATGAGCAGATGGTGAACTTCTTCCGCGGCTTCCGCCGCGACGCGCATCCGATGGCGATTATGTGCGGCGTGGTCGGCGCGCTCTCCGCGTTCTACCACGACAGCACCGACATCAACGATCCGATGCAGCGCGAGATCGCCTCGTTCCGCCTGATCGCGAAGATGCCGACCATCGCCGCCTGGGCTTACAAATACTCGATCGGCCAGCCCTTCATCTATCCGCGCAACGATCTCACCTACGCTGAGAACTTCCTGCGCATGTGCTTCGCCGTGCCGGCGGAAGAATACGAGCCGCATCCGGTTCTCGCCCATGCGATGGATGTGATCTTCACGCTGCACGCCGATCACGAGCAGAACGCCTCGACCTCGACCGTGCGTCTGGCCGGCTCGTCCAACGCCAACCCGTTCGCCTGCATCGCGGCGGGCGTCGCCTGCCTCTGGGGCCCGGCGCATGGCGGCGCGAATGAGGCCTGCCTCAACATGCTGCGCGAGATCGGATCGGTGGATCGGATCCCCGAATTCATCGAGCGCTCGAAGGACAAGAACGATCCTTTCCGCCTGATGGGCTTCGGCCACCGCGTTTATAAGAACTACGATCCGCGCGCGACTGTGATGCAAAAAGTCGCGCACCAAGTGCTTGATCATTTGGGCGTTGAAAACAACGAGACGCTGCAAGTCGCCAAAGAGCTTGAGAAGATCGCGCTGAACGATCCCTACTTCAAAGAGAAGAAGCTCTATCCGAATGTCGATTTCTATTCGGGCATCATTCTGGATGCGATCGGCTTCCCGACCTCGATGTTCACCGCCATTTTCGCGCTCAGCCGCACGGTCGGGTGGATCGCGCAGTGGAAAGAGATGATCGAAGATCCCGAACAGCGGATCGGGCGCCCGCGCCAGCTCTACATCGGCGCGCCGGAACGGAACTACACGCCGATCGATCAGCGCGATTGACGCGCCGAGCTAGCGCGACGCGCGCCGCTGCTCAAGGGCGCGCAGGAGAGAGAGCGCCGCCCGCTGCGAGGGCGGCGCGCCGCCCTCGCCCAGCGCGGCCATGGTCGCCTCGGCGGCGGCGATTTGCGCCGCGCGCTCCGGGCTCTCGCGCCCTCGCGCGGGAAGAAGGGCGGAAAGCGCCGCCGCGATCGGCTCCGGCGCGCAGTTTTCTTGGAAGAACTCCGGCACGGCGCGGGTTTCGCTGACGAGGTTGGTGAGCGTGCCGGTTTCGATGCGCAGCAAGCGGCGCACGATGAAGGCGGTGATCGGACTGACGCTGTAGCCGATCACCGCGGGCGTGCGCGCCGCGGCGAACTCCAAAGCGACGGTGCCGGAGGCGGCGAGCGCTGCGTCCGCCGCGGCGAACACCGCGGTCTTGCGCGCTTCGGCGGTTTCGAAGGGCAAGCCGGTCGGGTCGATCAGATGGACTGGCGCGGGCCACGGCTCCGGCGCCGCGCGCAGCTGGGAGACGCGCGCTTCGGCCATCGGCACGATAAGCTGAAGCCCGCGCTCCGCCAGATCCGGCCGCTGCGCCAACAGCGCGGCCACCGCTTCCTTGAACACCGGCGCGAGCCGCGCGACCTCGCCGCGGCGACTGCCCGGCGCCACAGCGAGAAGCGGCGCCGCCTCAGCCACGCCCAGCTCCGCGCGGAGCGCCGCGCCCGCCTGGCGCCGCGCCTCTTCCGAGAACGCTCGCTCGACGATCGGATGGCCGACAAAATCGCAAGAGAGCCCTTCGCGCTCAAAGTAAGGCGGCTCGAAGGGCAGCAACGCCAAGAGATGATCAAGCCGCGCCGCGTATTTCTTGGCTCGGCCCGGCCGCCAGGCCCAGACGCTCGGCGCGACGTAATGCGCGAACAGCGTCTTGGCGCCGAGCCGCGGCCGCGCCGCTTTGGCGACGCGCAGTCCGAAATCCGGCGCATCGATGCTGACCACGATATCCGGCGCCGCAGCCGCCGCCGCCTCGGTCGTCTCGCGAATCCGGCGGAGGATCGCGCGCAGCCGCGGCGCCACCTCGGCGAGCCCCATCACCGCGATCTCGTCGATGTCGAACAGGCTCTCAAGCCCTTCAGCCGCGAGCGCCGGCCCGCCGACGCCCAAAAGCTCGACCGGCCCGCTCCGCACCGCGCGCAGCCCGCGCGCCAACGCCGCCCCGAGCCGATCGCCCGAAGCCTCGCCCGCGATCACGAACACACGAAGCGGCCGCTCCTCCGCAGCCGCGCTCACGCTTGCGGCTCCGGAGCGCCCGGCGCCGCCGCATCCGCCTCGCGGCCGAACAAAAACACGCCCGCCGCATCAGCCGCCGCCGCGGTTTCGACGATGTCGAGGATGAAGACGCCGCCCGCTGCGAGCGCCACGCCGTTCAACCCCGCCGCTTTGACCGCCGCGATGGTGCGCGGACCGATGGTCGGCCAATCGAGGCGCTCATCCTGCTCCGGTTTCGGCGCTTTAAAGAGCACGCCCGACGGGATCGGCGCGCCCTGCCGCCGCTTTTGTCCGACCAGTGAGGCGAGCATCCAATCGGTCCCGAACACCGTCTCCACCGCGAGGCATCGGCCATGGGCGACCACCGCCCCCTGGCCCACATCCACTGCGCCGAGCGCCGCGACGATCTCCGCCGCGCGCGCCATATCCTCAAGATCGCGCGGGCTCGGCGCCCGCCGACCAATCGCGCCGGCCGGCGCCAAGAGCTCGCCAAGCAGAGATTGCGCGGCGATCAGTTGAAAGCCGCGGGCTTCGAAGAGCTCGGCCAAGCCGCGCAGCAGCCCATCATCGCCGCGGCGCAGAAGCCGCGCGACCTGCGGCGCGAGCCGCATCGCGGTGAGATCGAACCTCAGGCTCTTCGCCAACGTCACCAGCGACGGCCGCGACAGGCCCCCGGCGAAACACACGCGATCGCAGCCCTGTTTCTTCAGCGTCGAGAAGAGCTTGCCCGCCTGCCCCAGCGCGCAGCGCTCATGCGGCCACGCCTCGATCCAGCTCTCGGCGAAGCCGCTCAGCCCAAGCACGAACACGGCGCCGCCGCGTCGCGCTTCAGCCTCCGCCGCCAAGCGCGGCAAGGCGCCGGCGCCGGCGATCACGCCCAAAACGCCGCCGGGCACCGCCTCAGGCCCGACCTCCGCCGGCGTCTCTGCGTCGAGCGCCGTCACGTGTCGCGCTGCGCCTCCCGGGGCGTGCAGAAGGAGCGCGCGCTCTCGGCCTGGATAAAATCGAGGATCTCTCGCACCGGCGCGCTGTCGGCGTAGGCGTCGGCGACCAGCGCCACACGTTCGGCGAAGACGCCGTCGCCATGGAACAGCATGTCATAAGCGCGGCGCAGATCGCGGATCGCCTCCCGATCGAAGCCATGGCGCTTGAGACCAATCAGATTGAGCCCGCCAAGCGCCGCGCGATTGCCGAGCACGGACCCATAGGGGATCACGTCTTTCTCGACGCCGCACATGCCGCCGACCATGGCGTTGCGGCCGATGCGGCAGAATTGATGCACGGCGCAAAGCCCGCCGAGAACCGCGTGATCGCCGACCATAACATGGCCCGCGAGCGTCGCGTTATTCGCGAAAATCACGCCGTCGCCCACTTGGCAGTCATGCCCGACATGGCTGCCCGCCATGAACAAGCCGCCATCGCCGATCCGCGTGACGCCGCCGCCGCCTTCGGTGCCGGTGTTCATCGTCACGTGCTCGCGAATCCGATTGCGCGCTCCGATCTCAAGCGCGGTCGGCTCGCCCTTGTATTTGAGATCTTGCGGAATGGCGCCGATCGAAGCGAAGGGAAAAATCTCCGTCTCGGCCCCGATCCTGGTGCGTCCTTGCACGCAAATATGGGCGTGCAGACGGACATCCGCGCCGAGAGCGACCTCTGATCCCACAACGCAATAGGCGCCGATCCGCGCGCCCGCTCCGATCTCGGCGCCCTCTTCGATCACCGCGCTTGGGTGAACGACGGCAGTCTCGGCAATGGCCATTCCGGTCCTTCCCCAATGATCTCATTATGCGGCGCGTCTCAGGCCGCCCGCGGCCCCGCGACGTCGGCTGTCTCATCTTCGGCGCGCAGCGCGCGACCGGCGTCAACGAGAGCGCATCCCGCCGTCGCTCAGGACGGCGCGCCCGCCTCCTCCGGCGGATCCATGATCATCGCCGAGAACTCCGATTGCGCGCAGGCGGTCTCGCCAACGCGCGCTTCGCCCGAGAACTTCCAAACCGGTCCGCGGGTTTTAAGCACCGTGACATGCAGCTCGACCACATCGCCCGGCACAACGGGTTTGCGAAAGCGCGTGTTGTCGACGGTCATGAAGTAAACAAGCTTGCCCTTGTCGATCATATCGAGCGAATGCACGACCAACACCGCCGCTGTTTGCGCCATCGCTTCGACCAGCAAGACGCCCGGCATGATCGGCCGCACCGGGAAGTGCCCTTGGAAATGCGGTTCATTGATCGAAACGTTTTTGACGCCGATGGCGGATCGACGCGGCGCGAGCTGACGAACGCGGTCGATCATCAAAAACGGATAACGATGCGGGATCATGCGCGTGATCTGCTCCACATCGAGCTCCGCGATGATCCCATCATCGTCTAGCGCCGCGTTCACGTCGATCTCACTCATATCCGCCGCTCCACTCCTTCACCGTCGGGGCGCGAGATCTCGCCCAGAACGGCTTCGCGTATCCGAACGGCTACGCGCATCCGACCGCCTCGCCGGCCGCGACGCCCAAGCCGCAAGGCGAGCCTTGGTCGCCCGCCATCGCCCCAAACGCAGCGCCGTCCGGCGCAGCGCCCTTACTCCACGGTTTCGCTGGGCGGCCATTGGACTTCAAGGCTCGGCAACGCCGCGTCAAGGCGCTTGATCGCAAGTCCTGTCACATCCAGCGATTTGGCGTTCGCGACCACCTCGCGTTCGTCGATCATGATGACGGCGTTCGCCTCCTCCATGATCTCCCATAAAATCGGTTGCAGCACATCGTCCAGGCGTTTCAACGCAATTCGCACCGCATCGCGCAACGCCGTCGCGATGCGCCGCCGATCCCGCTTTAACAAGCGCACTTCCCGCTCGAACCGCGCCGCGCGCGCCTCGAATTGAGCCGACGCCTCCTCGCCGCCGCGATCCCGCGCAAGCTCCTGGCGCAGAGCGACCAGCGCTTGCTCCTCGGCGCTGAGCGCTTGTTGGCGCGCTTCAAGCTCCGCCTCGATCGCCCCGCGGATCTGAGCCGCTTGCGCCGCGACCGAGCGGGCGGCTTGGGCTTGCGATCGAACCGTCTCCATGCTGATGACCACCACCTGCGCCGAGGCGCTCGGCGCAGCGGCGACTGGACGCGTCGGATCGGCGCTCGGCGTTTGCGCCGCGGATGAGACCGCCAAGAGCGCGGCGAGCGACGCGGCGATACAGGCGAGCAGGATCGCCAAGGCGACGCGATGCGCCAATGAGAGTGCGATCCAAGAACGCCGCCCGCCCATGCTGTCCCGACCCACCTCGAAGAATGCTCCCGCGTCTCGCCCTCCCGAGCGAGGGCCGATCTTACGCGCGTGGTTTTTTCAGCGCCAGCGCCCGGACGCCCAAAACGCTTCGTGTTAAAGACAAACGGGCGCTCGTTTGGCGAGCGCCCGTCTCTTCATTCCATCAACCCGCTCGCATCCCGCGAAGTCGCGCTAGAAGCGCGTTCCTGCGGAGAAGCGGAAGAATTCCGTTTTGTCTTCTTCCTGCTTGATCAGCGGGGCGGCGAAGTTAAACCGCACGGGTCCGAAGGGCGAACTCCAGAACACCGTGGCGCCCGCCGCCGCGCGAAGCTTTAGATCGCCATCGACGCTGAAATCGCCGGTTGCGTCTGTGGCCCCATCCGTGAACGCCGTGTAGCTTTCATTATCGAGGCCCCACAACGTTCCCACATCTGCGAACAGACCGCCGAAGATGCCATATTCTTCCGGCAATCCAAGCGGGAAGGACACATCAGCCCGCGCCACAGCGTAGTAGTTGCCGCCGAGAGAGTCGTCGACATTGACGAGGAAGTTGGAGTCGCCGTCGCCATCAGTGTCGCGGCCCACCGTATTCGTGTCCCGCGGACCGATGCCGCTGTTCTCAAACCCGCGGAAGCTGTCGCCGCCGAGCTTGAAGCGATCGCCGATCTTCACATCATCCGCGCCATCAAGGCCGATGATCCCGCCGCCCGCCAATTCAAGCGACGTCACCACTTCTTCGCGGAAGAAAGAGGTGTAGCCTTTGACCGAGGCTTCGGACTTCACGTAGAACGCGTCGCCGCCGAGCCCTGCCACATTGGTGTTCGCGCTGAAGCGCACGCCTTCCGTCGGCTCATTCTTGTCGTTACGCAGGTCGAGAGTGTAGCCGATGCCCAGCGACGAGATCAGCCGCGCGCCTTCATCCGCTTCGATCAAGGGCGACACGTCATTCGGCGTGTCGCGAATATCTTCGTTCTGGATCAGATAGTTCAAAGAGATCGAAGAGTCTTCGTCGAGGGGGAACGCCACGCGCGGCCGAAAACCGGTCCGCCGCGTGTCGAATGACGACTCGTCCTGGTTGTCTTCTTCGACATGGAAGAGATCGACGCCCGCCCGCAGGTTACGATCCAGGAAGTACGGCTCTGTAAACCGGAATTCGAAGAACTGACGGCTCGCCGACGCGGTGAACCCGACTTTCACAAATTGGCCACGGCCCAGGAAGTTCCGCTCCGTCAACGAAATCTGGCCACCGACTGAGTCCGCGCTCGAGAAACCGAAACCAAAGCTGATATCGCCAGTGGACTGCTCTTCGACTTTCGTTTTGACAACGACACGGTCGGGAGCGCTGCCGCGTTCCGTCGTCACATCGGCGGATTTAAAGTATCCAAGCCGCCGAATGTTGCCGCGGCTTTGCTGCAGACGGAACGCGTTGAACGCGTCGCCTTCGACGAATTCAAATTCCCGGCGGATCACGCGGTCCAGCGTGCGGCTGTTGCCTTCGATTTCGATCCGCTCGACATAAACGCGCGGAGCTTCGACCACGCGATACACAAGGTCGATGGTCGGCGCTTCGCCTTCCGCAGCCGGCGGATTCTTCTTCGCTTCAGGCCGCACATCGATGAAGTTGATGCCTTCGGAACCCGCTTGGTTCTGGATCTGCCGCACCGTGCGCTCAACGAGATCGGCGTCGTACGTATCGCCCTGATCCGTCTCGACCAACCCGTCGAACTGAGCGGCGTCGAGACCATCGATCATCGAGACGAGCTGCACCTCGCCCGTGTCGTAGCGCGGTCCTTCGCTGACGGTGAAGGTGATGAAAAAGCCGTCGCGCTCAGGGCTGAGTTCAGCAACCGCGGAGACGACTTCGAAATCAGCATAGCCGCGCGAGAAATAGAAGCGGCGCAACAGTTCCTTATCAAACTCAAGCCGATCAGGATTGTAGTTGTCGCTCGTCGCCAGCACTTTCCACCAGGCGCTCTCAGCGGTTTCAATCACGCCGCGCAGCCGGCGATCGCCATACTCTTCATTGCCGACGAAGTTGATCGCGCTGACGCCGACCGCGTCGCCTTCCGAGATTTCAAAAACAAGATCGACGCGGTTGTTGTCGCGCTCGATGATCTTCGGCTCAACCGTCGCGGAGTAGCGTCCCGCAGCGCGATACACATCGAGGATCGTGCCCGCATCCGCTTCAGCGCGCGCGCGCGTGAAGGCGCCGCGCGGCCGGGAGCGGATTTGCGGCTCGAGGACCTCGTCCTTCACCGCGTCGTTACCTTCAAAGGAGATCTGGTTGATGATCGGGTTTTCGTCGACCACGACCTCCAGCACGCCACCCTCGCGCGGCGTGATGCGCACATCGCGGAACAAGCCGGTCGCGAAGAGGCGCTTCAGCGCATCGTTGATGGACGCCGCATCCGCCTCATCGCCAACGCCGATTTGCATGTAGGAGAGAATGGTCTCGCGCTCGATGCGCTGAGCGCCGTCAACATCGATCCGCGTGACCGTCTGACCGAGCGCCGCGGACTGCGCCACTGCGACGGACGCGCCGCCCACCAGCCCCGCCGCGCCCACGCCGCCGATCACAAGCGCCGCGGCGGCGAGCAGCCCCGCACACCGACCGCCGCGCCTCGAGAAAATCGCCATGTCGATCCCCAGTCTCACCCTTATGCGCTGAAGGCCGAGACGGCGCGCCTCACCGCCGCCTCAACCCCGAGATCGCGACCGTCGCCAGCCACGCCTCCGCTTATCTCTCCGCCGCCGCGCTCCGCTCCCCAAAGCGCAATGGCCTCGCCCGCCGCTTGCGCTTCTGTCACGTCCGCGTCGCTATGTTAACAACCCGACACCAACGGCCCGAAGGTTCGTGGCACATCGTTGCTCGTGGCAAACACCAAAAGCGCTAGAATCGCGACGAAGCCCGCGGTCATCGCCGCCTCCATGTATCGATCGGACAACGGTTTCCCGCGCACCGCCTCGATCGCGTAGAACACAAGGTGACCACCATCGAGAATCGGGATCGGGAAGAGATTGATCAGCCCGATCGCCGTCGAAAGCGTGGCGATCAGCAAGATGAAATCCGTCAAGCCCCGCTCCGCCGCGCGCCCGGACGCGTCGGCGATCCCGATCGGACCGCCCAAGGACGACCCGTCCGCTCGTCCAGCAAAAATCTCGCCAAGATAGCCAAAGGTCGTCTGCGCGATGCGCACGGGCGCGTAGAGGCCTTCGACGATCGCCTCGCCCAGGCCGACCGCCTCGCGCGACGGCTGGACGCCAAGATTGAAATCAGCGCTGACGCCGACGATCAGCCGGCGCGTCACCTCGCCGGTGACAGGGTTCGGCAGCTCCATCTCTTCGGGCGTCAGCGCAAGATCGATAAGCGCGCCGTCGCGCTCGATCACGATCGCCATCTCCGCCCCGTCCGAGCGCTCGACCGCCGCCTGCAGCTCGCTGAACGATGCGACGGCGGCGCCGTCGATCTTCTGGATCACGTCGCCCGGCGCGATGCAGGCGAACGCCGCCGGGCTGCCCGGATGCACATTGGCGATGCGCGTTAAGCGGTCGAACGTCATCGGGAGCGTCAGCGCCGCCCCGTCGCGCAGGATGGCGACGTCTTTGATGCGCCCCTCCTCCGCAAGCATGGTCTCCTGGAAATCCGCATATGTCTCAATCGGCGCGCCATCGACGCTGATGATCTCATCGCCGCCGCGCAGGCCGCCCGCATAGGCCTGGCCGAGCGCGTCGACCTCGCCGATCACCGGCGCCTCGCTGTTACGACCGATGGCGAGCAGCAGCAGCGCGAAGACCACGATCGTCAAAATGAAATTCGCCACCGGACCGGCGGAGACGGTCGCCGCCTTCGCCCAGAGCGGCGCGCCTTGCAGCGTCGTGCGCCGCTCCTCGGCCGCCATGCCGTCGAGCGCGCCTTCCTCCGGCGCGCTGGCCGGATTGGCGTCGCCCTTGAACTTCACGTAGCCGCCGAGCGGGATCCAACAGAACTTCCAGCGCGTCCCGCGCCGATCGGTCCAACCGAAGATCTCCGGCCCGAAGCCGATCGCGAACACCTCCGCGTGAATTCCGCTCCAGCGCCCGACGATGTAATGGCCGTATTCATGCACGAAGATCACGATCCCGAGCACCAGCAAGAAGGGCAGCAAGGTCCCGATCAGTGGGATTGAGAGAATGCTTTCCATGGATCCCGTGTCTCGCCTTCCTCATCGCGCCGGGGCGCGCTTCAATCGCTCGGGGCGCGCGGCGCGGCCGCTCCAGAAAGTGGCCGCTCCAGAAACACGTCAGATCGGCGGCGCGCGCTCACGCCGCCGCCGCCGCGGAGCGCCAGCGCCGACCCGACGATAAGCGCGCTTCATAAGCTGTATATAGGATGCGTTGAAACCAGTTCGACGCAAGGGGTAGCGGTTCGGTTCATTCTAAACGCCCAAGTGTTGTTGCAGAATGATGGAGCGAGCGGCTCGAAACCCGACTTGAGGCCAGATATCGTCTTCATCGCATGGTTCCGACGCGACCCACGGCGTTTACGCGGCGATCAACCCTTTCGCCGCCGCGCGCGCAGCTTCATCCGCCGAGAACACCGCCGCCAAATCGCTCGGCGCGGTCAGATCGGAGGCTTCAAGACTGCGCTCGATGATCTCAGCGATCTGCAAAAACGATACCGCGCCCGCCAAGAACGCGGCCACCGCCACTTCATTCGCCGCGTTGAACACCAACGGCGCGGCGCCGCCGGCGCTCAGCGCCTCGCGCGCCAGGCGCAAGGCCGGGAAGCGCCGCTCATCCGGCGCTTCGAAATCCAACCGTCCGATCGCCGCTAGATCGAGCCGCGGCGCGGGCGAGGCGACGCGGCGCGGCCAGCCGAGCGCATAAGCGATGGGCGTGCGCATATCCGGCGCGCCGAGCTGCGCCAGCACCGACCCATCCGCATAGCCGACGAGCGAGTGCACCACCGATTGCGGATGAACCACCACCTCGAGCCGCTCAGGCCCCATGCGGAACAGCCGCGCCGCCTCGATCAGCTCAAGCCCCTTATTGGCCATGGTGGCGCTGTCGATGCTGATCTTCGCGCCCATGGACCAATTGGGATGGCGCAGCGCCTCCTCCGGCCGCGCGGCGGCCATGCGCTCGAGCGGCCAGTCGCGGAACGGCCCGCCCGAGGCGGTGAGGATCAAGCGTTCAACCGCCTGCGTCTGATCCTGCTCAAGGCATTGGAAGATGGCGTTATGCTCGCTGTCGACCGGCAGCAGCGCGCCGCCGCCCTCCGCCATCGCCTCCAGCATCAAATCGCCGGCGCAGACCAGCGCCTCCTTATTGGCGAGGGCGAGATCGGCGCCGCTTCGCGCCGCGGCGAGCACCGAAGGCAGCCCCGCCGCGCCCACCACCGCCGCCATCACCCACTCCGCGCCGACAGCCGCCTCCGCCGCCGCCGCCGCGCCCGCGGCCGCCTCGACGCCGCTGCCCGCGAGCGCCGCCTTCAGCGCCGGATAGGCCGCCTCATCCGCGACGACGGCCCGCGCCGCCCGCAGCGTTCGCGCCGCCTCCGCCAGCGCCTCGGCGTTCGAATGGGCGGTGAGCGCCGTCACCTCATAGCGTTCAGCGCCGCCATGGCTGCGCACCACGTCGATGGTGCTGCGGCCGATCGAGCCCGTCGCACCAAGGATCGCAAGGCGCCGGCGCGCGCGCGCCGGCTCCGCCGACGGCGCGGCGCCGTTCTGCGCCCGAGGCGCCGCAGGGCCGGTCTCGGTCACCAGATGAAAACCTCCTTGCCGCGGGCGAAGGTGACGGTGGCCGCCACCAGGCTCGCCGCCATCAGCCCGTCCAGCCGATCGAGCGCGCCGCCATGACCCGGAATGAGTTTGCTGGCGTCTTTCACGCCGAAGCGGCGTTTGAAGGCGCTTTCGCCGAGATCGCCCGCTTGGGCCACCAGCGCCGCGGCGAGCGACACGGTGGCGACCTCGTAGAAATAAGTGCCCGTCGTCGCCCAGCTGAACAGCGAGCCGCACAGCGCCGCGAGCGCGCCGCCGCCGGCCAAGCCCGCCCAGGTTTTCTTCGGCGACAAACGCGGCGCGAGCTTCGGCCCGCCGATGAGCCGCCCGGCGAAATACCCGCCGATATCCGTGGCCACGACCACCACCACCAGCCACACCGTGGCCTCAAAGCCGTATTCGGGCTGATCGCGCAGAAACACGAACGACGCCGCCGCGGCCGCGATGAAAAGAAGCCCCGGCACAGACCAGCGCCATTTGACGCCTTGGGCCCGGTCGACGGCGTAAGTCAGCCCCGCCGCCAGCAACAACCCGAGCGCCACCACCGCCGCGCTCTCAGCCAAATGCGCCGCGATCGGCGCCGCCGCCACCAGCGGCGGAAAGAACCAGTCGCGCGCATCGAAACCGCCATGGCGCGTGGCGACGATGCTGCGATACTCCCAAGCCATGAAAAGCGCGGCCGCGGCCACAAGTGCTGTGGTCCACCAGCCGCCGGCCCAAATCGCGCCGCTCGCCACCGCGCCGAGGGCGACGCCCGACGCGATGCGCGGGCCGAGATCGCGCCAGCGCGCCTCCGCGCCGTGCGCCGCCGGCCGGCCCGCCTGCGCCTCCGCGCTTTCGACCGCTTGGTCCTGTCCGTTCGCCATTCGCCGCGCCGCCGCTCGCCCGCTATGCGCGCCGCGCCCTGGCTCGCCGCCAGTGCACCCATTCTGCGTCGCGCGATCAACGCCTTGATACGCGCGGCGCGCCGGATCGCAAAGCGGCGACGACGCCGCGCCGCTCAGCCGACGACGCCGCCGAAACGGCGCTCGCGCCGAGAATAAGCCTCGATCGCGTGGCGCAACGTCTCACGCGAGAAATCCGGCCAGGCGTCCGACGCGAAATAGAGTTCGGAATACGCCGCCTGCCAGATCAGAAAGTTGGAGAGCCGTTGCTCGCCGCTGGTGCGGATGATGAGATCCGGCGCCGGCAGATCCGGCAAATCGAGCCGCGCCTCGAACGCCGCTTCGTCGATCGCGTCAAGATCAAGCTCGCCCGCCTTCGCCGCCGCCGCGAGGCGCCGCGCCGCGCCGAGAATCTCCGCCCGCCCGCCGTAATTGATCGCAAGCGCCAGCGTCAGCCGCTCTCCAGCCGCCGTGCGCTCCTGAACCTCCGCCATCAATTGGCGCAGATCCGGCGCCAAAGGGCTCGGATCGCCAAGGAAGCGGACCCGCACCCCTTTGCGCATAAGCTCCGCGCATTCGCGCCGCAGGTAGATGCGGAACAGATCCATCAGGCCGGACACCTCGCTGCTGGGCCGGCCCCAATTCTCCGTTGAAAAAGCATAAAGCGTCAGCACGTCGACGCCGAACTCAGGACAGGCTTCAACCGTGCGGCGCACCGCCTGCACGCCGCGGCGATGCCCATCCAGCCGCGCCATGCCGCGCGCTTTCGCCCAGCGCCCATTACCGTCCATGATCACCGCGACATGGCGCGGACCGCCGCGCCACGCCTCGGGCGCGCGCTCCTCACCCGTCCCCGGCGCCGGCTCAGGATCAAGCGCGGCGCGGCCGCGAACATCCTGAGGCGCGAGGGCGTCGACGGTCGGGGCGGCCCCGTGCGCGAAACGCTTCACCATGGTCGTTCCAGATCCCTCGCCGTCTCTTTGTGCACGCGTCGCAGTGTCTCTCGCACGCGGCGCGCGGCGGGGCGATGTGTCCCCTGGTCGCCAGCATCCGCAGCCCGCCGCCGCGCTCCGCGCCGATCAGCCGACCGCGACGATCGGGACCGTCGCCCGCTTCCGGATCACCCCCGCGCCCCACCTTTGCGCCCCAAAAGATGCGCCCCAAAAAACGCGCCATGACGGATACCGCGCCGCATGAGGCGTTTTCGGGCGCAAACCGAGGCGCGTGCTGGGCGATGCGCGCCAGCGCGCCAGCGCGCGCGCAACGCTCGGCTCACACCTGCATGATCTCTTTCTCTTTTTCGACTAAGGCGGCGTCGATGCCCGCGATCTTTTGATCCGTCACCGTCTGCACCTCGTCAGAATAGAGCTTTTGCTCATCCTCCGAGAGACCGTCCGCCTTGGCTTTCTTTATCTGATCCATACCGTCGCGGCGGATGTTCCGGATCGCGACCCGCGCCTTCTCGGCGTATTGGCTGGCGACCTTGGTCAGCTCGCGCCGCCGCTCCTCATTCAACTCCGGTATGGGAATGCGGATCAGCGTGCCGTCCACCACCGGGTTCACGCCGAGCCCGGACGTGCGAATCGCCTTCTCCGCCGCGGCCACCAAGCCTTTGTCCCACACGTTCAGCACCAGCATGCGCGGCTCCGGCACGTTGATCGTGCCGATCTGGTTCAGAGGCGTCGCCTGGCCATACGCCTCCACAGTCACCGGCTCGAGCATCCCGGCCGAAGCGCGGCCCGTGCGCAGCGAGGCGAATTCCGTCTTCAGCGCATTGATCGCGCCATCCATCCGGCGGGCGAGGTCATCGATGTCTGGGGCGTCGGCCATGGCCCGGATCCTCTTCTTCGGTCTTGTCGCGAGCGCGCGCCGCGCCCGTCTCGTCCGAAGCCTGGGGCGCGGCGCCGACCCGCGTCGCAGCGCCTCATAAGGCGCGCGGCGCGCGGCGCCGACGATCTTGGGCGCCGGCGAGACGCCGTGAGGTCGCATGCGCGGCGCGCGGAGGCAACACCGCCCGCGCGCGGAAGCGTCGCTTAATGATCCGCGACCAAGGTGAAGCGCCCATCACCATAGAGAATCGGCGCAAAGCCGCTTTCCGCAGCGAGCGAGAACACGACGACCTTCAGATTATTGTCTCGCGCCAGAGCGATGGCCGCCGCATCCATCACCTTCAAGTCTTTCAGCAGCACTTCGGTGTAATCGACCCGCTCATAGCGCCGCGCCTCAGGGTCGCGTTTGGGATCGCGATCATAGACGCCGTCGACCTGCGTGCCCTTCCAAAGCGCGTCGCAGCCGATCTCCATGGCGCGCAGCGTCGCCGCCGTGTCGGTGGTGAAGAAGGGATTGCCCGTGCCGGCGGCGAAAATGACGATTCGCCCCTTCTCCAAATGCCCGATCGCGCGGCTGCGGATGTAAGGCTCGCACACCGTCGGCATCGGAATGGCCGACTGCACAACGCAGGCCGCGCCTTGCCGCTCAAGCGCCGATTGCATGGCCAGCGCGTTCATCACCGTCGCGAGCATGCCCATGTAATCGGCTTGCGCGCGCTCCATGCCTTCCGCCGCGCCGGCGAGACCGCGAAAGATGTTGCCGCCGCCGATCACGAGCGCCAACTCAACGCCGTGGCTTTTCAAAGTGCGCACTTCGGAGGCGATGCGATCCACCGTCGCCATATCGAGGCCATAGGCGTCCTCGCCCATCAGCGCCTCGCCCGAGATTTTCAAGAGCACGCGGTTGTAGAGCCGCCCCGACCCTGGCTTGCGCGGCGCGCCGACGCTCGCCCCGCCGTCTCCGGCAGCGCCGCCGACGCCGTCGGGCGCGCGGAGCGGCGGACGCGCCGCCGTGAAATTGAAACCCTTCATGCCGCCGCTCATCGCCATGCCCTCCTTGCGTGGGCTCTCCTTGCGCGGGCGGACCCTGTCGCACTTCGCGCCATTTCGCAAGCGCAAAAGATTATGCTGCAACGCAGCATCGCCGTGCGCGGCGATCTTGCGGCGCAACCAAAAAAACCGCCGCGGCGAACCGGCCGCGGCGGCGCTGCGCTCGATCGAGGCGCCGCGGCCGGCGCCGCCCTGATCAGCTTTTCTTGGTCTGAGCGGCGACCTCGGCGGCGAAGTCGACCTCCTCCTTCTCGATCCCTTCGCCGACTTCAAGCCGTGCGAAACCGGTGATCTTGATGGCGGCGCCGATCTCTTTAGCGGTCTCCGCCACCGCCTTTTCAACCGTCAGATCCGGATTGATCACAAAGGCCTGTTTCACCAAGCACACTTCTTGGTAGTACTTGTTCAGCCGGCCGACGATCATCTTTTCGATCACGTTGTCCGGCTTGCCGGAGGCGCGCGCCTGCTCGGTCAAGACTTCCTTCTCCCGCGCGACCAGCGCCGGATCGAGATCGTCCACATCCACCGAAGACGGGTTCGTCGCGGCGATGTGCATGCAAATCTGGCGGCCAAGCTCCATCGCCTTGTCCGCATCGCCAGTAGTCTCGAGCGCGCAGAGCACGCCGATCTTGCCCATGCCTTCGGCGGCCGCGTTGTGCACATAGCTCGCCACCACGCCCGGCGCGGCGGAGAGGCGCGCGAAGCGGCGCACCTGCATGTTTTCGCCGATCGTGCCGACCTTGTCTTTGACGAGCTCCTCGACCGTCATGCCGCTTGCGGTTTTCGCCGCCTTCAGCGCCTCGACATCGCCGTCGACGCCGAGCGCGATCTCGGCGATCTCCGCCACCATGGCTTGAAACTCTTGGTTCCGCGCAACGAAGTCGGTCTGCGAATTGACCTCGACCGCGGCGGCGACGCCCTCGCCCTTCGCCGTCGCCACCAGCCCTTCGGCGGCGGTGCGGCCAGCCTTCTTATCCGCCTTCACGCCCAGGTTCTTGCGCAGCCAATCCTCCGCAGCCTCCATGTCGCCCGCGGTCTCGGTCAGCGCCTTCTTGGCGTCCATCATGCCGGCTCCGGTCTTCTCCCGAAGCTCCTTAACCAGTGCGGCGGTGATCTGCGCCATGTCCTTGTCTCCTTAAGTCGTCTCTCGC
Organism: Pseudomonadota bacterium; assembly: GCA_038530925.1. Taxonomy (GTDB): domain Bacteria; phylum Pseudomonadota; class Alphaproteobacteria; order Rhodobacterales; family Rhodobacteraceae; genus JALEGB01. Next base: position 25,146 of record JBCBCG010000006.1, on the reverse strand, counting down.
CCTGCTCGCGTCTCGAGCAGCGGCGCGGCGTGTCCGAGCCGCGACAGGGCGCGCGGCCCGTCGCCTCGGCGCCGGAGATCGCACGCGCCCGAACGCGACGCAATCGCCCAGAACGTAATGAAACCGTCACACGCGCCGCCGCGGCGGCGCGCATCACCCTGCGAGCCCGAAGGCGCGCCTCAAGCGCTGGCCGCCGCAGCCGCGTCGTCGGTCTCCGCGGCCGGCTCGCCGACCGGCGCCGCGGCTTCAGCGGCGTCCATCGCGACCGGCTCTTGCGCCGCGGGCTCTTCGCTCTCCATCGGCAGCTCCTCGGTCGGCGCCTCTAGCGCGCCGACATCGATGCCGGCGGCGCCGAGCTGCTGCTGCATGCCGTCGAGCGCCGCGGCGGCGACCAGGTCGCAATAGAGCGCGATCGCCCGCGCCGCGTCGTCATTGCCCGGGATCGGATGGCTGACGCCGTCCGGGCTCGAATTGGTGTCGAGCACCGCGATCACGGGAATGCCGAGCTTGTTGGCCTCCTGGATCGCCAGCTCCTCTTTATTCGTGTCGATCACGAACAAAAGATCCGGCTTGCCGCCGAGCTCGCGAATGCCGCCGAGCGTCAGCTGCAGCTTGTCGCGCTGGCGCTCGATCTGCAGACGCTCGCGTTTGGTGAAGCCGCGCGCTTCCGCGCCGAGCTGCTCATCAAGCTTCTTCAGCCGCTGGATCGATTGCGACACGGTGGTCCAGTTCGTCAGCGTGCCGCCCATCCAGCGATGGTTCATATAGTATTGCGCGCTCCGCTCAGCGGCGTCCGCCACCGCTTTTTGCGCCTGACGCTTGGTGCCGACGAACAGCACGCGGCCGCCCTTGGCCACCCGATCGCGCACGGTCAGGAGCGCTTGATGCAGCAGCGGCACCGTCTGAGTCAGATCGAGAATGTGGATCCCATTGCGGTCGCCATAGATATAGCGGCGCATGCGCGGGTTCCATCGATGGGTCTGGTGGCCGAAATGCACGCCGGCTTCGAGAAGCTGACGCATGGAGAAATCTGGCAGAGCCATGATGTGCGGTCCTTACGTTTCCGGTTAGGCCTCTGCGGAGCGTCAGCCAAGCGCGCGCAAGCGCGCCCGACCACCGGCGGACGAAACGGCGAAACCGCCGCGACGCCCCTGCCCCGCATGTGGAATAGCGGCGGCCGTTAGCGCAGAATGCGCCGAAAGGCAAGCCGCATACCCTCAGCGCCCCGCAAGAGAGCCGCTCCATGGCCGAAACGAGACCGCGCCCGATCCTCATCGCCGGGCCCACCGCGTCGGGCAAATCGGCGCTGGCGCTGAGCCTTGCGGAGCGCTTCGGCGGCGCGGTGGTCAATGCGGACGCGCTCCAGGTCTATGACGGGTTTCGCGCGCTCACAGCCCGGCCGGACGCCGCCGCGCGCGCCCGCGCGCCGCATCATCTCGACGGCCATGTGGCGATGACGGAGCCGAGCTATTCCGTCGGCCGTTGGCTGGAGGAGGCGCGCGCGCTTCTTCAGCATGCGACGGCGCGCGGCGAGCGGCTGATCATCGTCGGCGGAACGGGGCTCTATTTCAAAGCGCTCACGGAGGGGCTGGCGGAGATCCCGGCGACGCCGCCCGATCTCCGCGCGGAGATGAACGCGCGGCTTGAGGCCGAAGGACTGGCTGCGATGGCCGCGGCGCTGAGGCGCGATGATCCGGAGACGGCGGCGCGCGCTGATCTCGCCAACCCGCGGCGCGTGCTCCGCGCGCTCGAAGTGCTGCAGCTGAGCGGCGTAGGCCTGGCCGCCTGGGCCGCGCGCACGCCGCCGCCGGCGCTGCCGCTCAGCGAGGCGCACGCTTTGGCGCTGACGCCGGACCGCGCCGCGTTAGAGACGCGGATCCGCGCCCGCCTCGCCGCCATGATCGAGGACGGCGCGCTCGAGGAAGTGCGCTCGGCGCTCGCGGCGGGCTGGTCTTTCGATCTGCCCAGCATGAAAGCGCTCGGCGCCGCGGAGCTGGCGGCGCATCTTCGCGGCGAGACGACGCTGGAGGACGCGCTGGAGCGCACCGCCATCTCCACCCGCCGCTACGCCAAGCGCCAAGCCACCTGGATCCGCAATCAGATGAGCGCCTGGCGCCGGATTGAGAGCGCTGACGCAGACGCGCTGGGGGCGACGTTGACATAACGCGTCCGCAAGCGCGCTGCGCCCGGATCGGCCGAGGCGCTCCGGAGCGCGGGTCCGCTATGCGTCCGCGGCCTCCATTCCTTCGCGACCTCTATTCCTCAGCGATCTCGGCGCTCGCCGCAATCGGAACATATTCGAAGTCGTCATTCTCGTCCGACACCGCCTCGGCCACCATCGCGGCGACGAAGAGGCCCAAAAGGCCGTTGCTCGCTCCCACATTCTGAATGTCGCGCTTGGTGCGGTTGAACACCGCGGAAGACGCGGAGGCCGTATGTCCATCCACATCGCACAGCGCGACGATGTCTGGAGACCGCGCGCCGTAATTCGGAACGACGATCTTGCGCGGCGTCTCGACCGACGCGGTGTAGAGACTGCCGCCGGTTATCTCGCAAGACCCCTTCGCCTCCTCCCGATTGCCGGCGCCGGGCGGATCGATATAGGTGCGCACTTGCACGACGGATTCGCCGCGAAAAACCGGCAGGCCCGGATTTTCGGCGCGCTGCGGGCCATAGACGTCGAGACCAGCGGCGCCGGCGTCGTTCGGGATCACTGTAATGGGCGGGCCGATATCGCTCATGCCCTGCGCGCATCCGCCAAGCGCCAGAATGACAACCCCACAGGCGACCAATCTCATAACAATCTCCTCTCTCCCGCCGCATTGTCTCCTTTCTGCAGGAATGTTGCAGCGCATCAATCACGTGGGAGCGGTCCGAGAGCAGCCGCTGCAAATCGATCACATTCCCGTGATCGTCACCGGCCGCCCGCCGCAAGGCGGCGGCGCGCAGAGCGCCTAGATCAGGGCGCGCAGTGCGCACCGGCCGCCTCGCCGCCACCCCGCTCAGCCGTTGAGGCGCGGCGCGAGAGGCGCGCCGCTGATGGGCCTGCGCCGCTTCGATTTCAAACATTTCCCGCAAAAGACGACCCGCCTAAGACCGCGGGAAGCGTCGCGACGATCCACGACGGGGTCGGCTCTCCAACCAGGCGCGAAGGCCGTCGCTTCGGCGCGGCGGCCACGCCGGCGGATCAAGATGGGGAGAAGCGCGCGCCGACGCGCCGCGCGCTGCGTCTGATCGCAAGCGCGGATTTCCTTGACAGCCATGCGCGCGCGCCTCCGCCGCGCGGATCAGGCCGCTAAGGCTCCGGCGCGCCATGGGCGAGCCCGCGGCGCCCCTCCCGATCCAGCACCTCTTTCGTCCTCTGAAACAGCCGCCGCGCCGCTGCGGGCGAGCCGGCGATGCAGACCGCGCCGAGTTTGCCGTGCTCGGAAAGCGCGCCGATCAGGTGGAAGACCACGCCCTCTTGGCGCACGGCGTGGAAATGCAGCTCGTTCGCCACCGCGATCTCGATCAGATCATCCGGCGTCAGCCCGCGGTAATGCGGCTCCTGCAGCGTGTCGGTGGCGTAGTAATAAAGCGCTTTGCCCGCGGCCGAACGGTAGATCCCCGTATCCGGATCGCACGCGCCCTCCGTCAAGCATTGCAGCGTGAGGAAGGGATGCGTGGTCCCGCCTTTGCGCAGGTTGATCTCCACCGCGTAATGAACCCATTCCCGCCCGTCGCGCACGGAGATGAAATCCACCGCGAAGCGGCCGAGCGCGCCTTCCTCGCGCAGCCTTTCGCCGACTCGGCGCGCCGCCGCTTGGATCTCGGCGCGATAGGCGGCGTCCGCCGGAAAAACGCAGCCTTCGAACACTTGGCCCGAGGCGCCGCCGGTCACTTGCTCATGGGTCGAGATCACCTCGAGCGCGCCGCCCGGATCGACGCGAAGCTGCACCGAGGGCGAGCGCTTGGGCCGCCCTTCGACGAAGGCCTCGGCGACGCCGCCCATCTCGCGCAGCTTGGCGGCGAACAGACCCCATTCCATATCCGCCGCGACGAACCGCATCTTCGGCAGGCGCTCTTTGATCCAAGGCGAGAGCGCGGCGCCCTCCGGCGCGCCGGTGAAATCAAAAAGCGCGTTGCCATCGCCCGAGAAGCCTTCATTCAGCTTCACCACCGCGCGGCGCAGCCCCGGCGTTCGGCGTTTCAGCGCCGTCAGCGCCTCCGCGGCCGCCTCGCCATCCGCGAGATCTTCAACGCCGTCCGCCGCCCGCACGCCCGCCTCGCGAAAGAGCCGGCGGGAGCCGCTTTTCGAGCCGAGCGGCGCGAGCGCCGGATCGCAGCCATAGATCGGCGTCTCCAGCATCAGCGCGAGGCGCCGCTCAAGCGCGGTGACGCTGAAACAGGTGAGATGCGCCCGCCGCGGCTCGTCGATCAGCCGCTTGATCCGGTCGATCAGACGTGGGCGCTCGAGCACTTTGGCGGTCAACGGCCGGTGCGATGCGTCGTGGCAAGAGAGCAAATGCAGCCGCGCCATGGCGTGGTCCTTCGGCACGCCGGGCAGGCAATGTAGATAGTAATCCACGATCGCAGGCGGCGTCGGCAGGCTGGTGACGTAGATGATCTTCGCGTTCGGAAAGCGCAGCAGGAACAGCAGACACAAAAAGCGCTGCTCGTAGTGGATCGCGCCGGCGATCTTCTCCAAGATCTCGTGATCGAGCGACAGGCTCGGCAGAATGACGATGGTGCGCGGCGCCTCGAAGCGGGCGAACACCTCTTCATATTGCGCCGCGAAGCGCGCTTGCAGCGCTTGGAAGCGCTTATGCTCGGCGGTCTCCGCGCTGGTGGGATCGTTCATCACGGCGCCGCATCTCCACCCGCATCCGCCGCCTCGTGCGGCGTCCGCGCTAAGCTATGCGCGCTCCACGCTTTTGTGCGGCGCCAAAGCCGCGGCCCGGCGCCGCAGGCCGCGGCGTATGATCGCGAGGACCGCAAGATAATTACAATGCGCTGCTCTTTTTCGCACTTTTTTCACTTCGCAGCTGCAATCTCTCATTGACGGCCGCGCTGACGCCGCGTAGCTCGAAGGCGCAAGTGAAAGGCGAGTGAAGTGAACACCGTGTTTGAAATCGTAGTCCTAATCGGCGCGCGCGCCGAAGGCGTATCGTCCTCCCCCGCCTGAGGCGGATTAAGACGAACGATTTCGGCGGCGCGCGAGCAAGGGTCCCCAGGGGCCCTTTTTTGTTGCCTCGCGCGCAGCGCGGGGCGGCGAGATCAGCGCGGGTTGAGGCGAACGCGGCGCGCAGCGCCGACGAGACGACGACGCCCGAGACGGGCGTAGCAGCAAGGAGCGTGACCAATGGCCGAGGACATGACCGGCGCGGAGATGGTGGTGCGGGCGCTGAAGGATCAGGGCGTCGAGGTCGTGTTCGGCTATCCCGGCGGCGCGGTCCTGCCGATCTATGACGAGCTTTTCAAAAGCCAGGGCATCAAGCACATTCTGGTGCGCCATGAGCAAGGCGCCGGCCACGCCGCCGAAGGCTACGCCCGCTCCACCGGCAAGCCGGGCGTCGTGCTGGTGACCTCGGGCCCGGGCGCGACCAATGTTGTGACATGCCTCCAAGACGCGCTGATGGACAGCATTCCGCTGGTGTGCATCTCCGGCCAGGTGCCGACCTTCCTGATCGGCAACGACGCCTTCCAGGAGGCGGATACGGTGGGCATCACCCGCCCCTGCACCAAGCATAACTGGCTGGTCAAAGAGGTGGATGAGCTTTCGGATGTGATGCATGAGGCCTTCCGCGTCGCCTCGAGCGGCCGGCCGGGCCCGGTGCTGGTGGACATCCCGAAGAACATCCAGATGGCCAGCGGCGCCTATCGCCGGCCGAACGGGCATTTGCGCAAATCCTACAATCCGCAGGTGAAAGGCGATCTCAGCCGCATCACCGCCGCGGTGGAGCTGATGGAGCAGGCGAAAAAGCCCGTCTTCTACACCGGCGGCGGCGTGATCAACTCCGGCCCGCTCGCCACCCAGCTCCTGCGCGAGCTCGTGCGCGGCACGGGCTTTCCCTGCACCTCGACGCTGATGGGCCTCGGCTGCTACCCCGCCTCCGACGATCAGTTCCTCGGCATGCTGGGCATGCACGGCACTTATGAGGCGAACCTCGCGATGCATGATTGCGATCTGATGATCTGCATCGGCGCGCGGTTCGACGATCGGATCACCGGGCGGATCGACGCCTTCTCGCCCAACTCGAAAAAAATCCATCTCGATATCGATCCATCCTCGATCCACAAAAACGTGCCGGCGGATGTGGCGATCATCGGCGATGTGGCGCATGTGCTCGAAGATTGGCTGCGCGTCTGGAAAAGCCGCGGCCGCAAGAAGCAGGACATCTCCGCCTGGTGGTCGGAGATCGCCGAATGGCGCGCGGTCGACTGCCTGAAGTTCAAACCCTCCAAGGATACGATCAAGCCGCAGCACGCGATCAAGCGGCTTTATGAGCTGACCAAGGATCGCGAGACCTTCATCACCACGGAAGTCGGCCAGCATCAGATGTGGGCGGCGCAATTCTATAAGTTCGAGGAGCCGAACCGCTGGATGACCTCAGGCGGGCTCGGCACCATGGGTTACGGCGTGCCGGCGGCGGTCGGCGTGCAAGTGGCGCATCCGGACGCGCTGGTGATCGACATCGCCGGCGAGGCCTCCTTTCTGATGACGATGCAGGAGATGGGCACGGCGGTGCAGTACAATCTGCCGGTGAAGATCTTCATCTTGAACAATGAGCGGCTGGGCATGGTGCGCCAGTGGCAGGAGCTTCTGCATGGCGAGCGCTATTCGCATTCCTGGTCTGAAGCGCTGCCGGACTTCGTGAAGCTGGCGGAGGCCTTCGGCTGCGTCGGCATTCGCGCCCAAACGCCGGACGAGCTGGACGACGCGATCAAGGAGATGGTCGCCGTCGATCGCCCGGTGATCTTCGACTGCGTCGTCGAAAAGCATGAGAACTGCTATCCGATGATCCCGTCGGGCAAGGCGCATAACGAAATGCTGCTCGGCGACGCCCCTTCCGAAGGCGCCATCGACGCCCGCGGCGCGGCGTTGGTGTGATCTTGTCCAGGGGATGAAGTTCGCCCGGGCGGCTCGACACCGCCCGGACGCGCCTTCACTTGGAGAGAAAATCGGCGATCAGCGCTGGGGCGGCGGTGTCGAAGCCGACCACGTCGAGCGCTCCGCCATCCTCCGGATCGGCGATCGTGAAGCCGGTCGCGGTCATACCGACCACCACCAGCTTCGCGGCGATCCCGCTCTCCCGCCGATACCGCTCAAGCGCGATCATCGGATGGATCTCGCCGGCCCAAGTCTCGTTGTCCGTGTAGATCACGAACCCGTCGACCTCGAGCCCCTCCTTCAGCGCCGTCAGCATCGGCAAAGCGCAATCCGTCCGGCCGAAACGCAAGCCGGAGGTCGCGCGCACCGCATCCTCAAGGCGCATGCCCGCCCGCAGCTCAAGCGGAACGAGCTCGCCCGTGAAGGCGCGCGCCACGCTCTTCGGATCCTTCGCCAGCGTCGCCAGCGCCATCACCGCAGCGCCCTCGCGCGGCGTCACCGGCGCGCCGGCGACCTGGCCCCAGCCCATCGAGCCGGAGACGTCGAGACCCAGCATCAGCCGCTTGCCCGTCGCCGGCGCGGATTTGAAGGCGGCGTAGAACGCGCGCTCCAGCGCCTCCGCGACCATCCGATCCGGCGTCCAATGCAGCGAACCGCGCATCCCGACGCCTTGCGCGTAAATCGCGCGCGCCAGCAACAGCGCGAGCGGATGCACCCGCGCCCGGGCGAGACGCTTCTGATCGCGCAGCCGCGCCGCGACACGCCGTGAGGCCGCCGATCCCGGCGTCAACAGCCCGACCGCCGCCATCTTGGCGAGCGAACGGATCATCGCCGTCGCCGGCATGTCCTCGAGCAACGCCTCCCACACCGCCGGCGCGTTCAGCGCCTCGGAGGGCAAAGCCTCCCGCGGCAGCCGATGCTCCCGCACCAGCGCCGCGGTCCGCTTCACATCAAGCGATCCCGACGCCGCCTCGCGGGCGAGCCGCCGCGCCGCATCCCATTGCGCCAGCGCCGGCCGACCCGTCTCGAGCGGCCGCGCCGCCGACGTCTCGCCGCTCTCGCGCGCGACGATCGCGGCGTAGAGCGCGGCGCGGTCGGCCTCTCGCGTCGCCGGATGGGCGAGACGCAAGAGATCGCGGTGGCTCCAGCGCGAGCCGGATCCGGCCACCTGCCGCGAGGGGTATTTCACCGCCTGCAACACCAGCGCGTCCAAGGGCTTGGCCTCGTACCAGGCCGCAACGGCGCGGCGGAGCGAGCGCCCCCAACCGCGGAAGCGCTCCACCGCCTCCGCGAACTGGAAGAGATGCGTTCCCGTCCGCACCACCGCCGGCAGCGCCGCGAGCGCCGCTTGCCGCGTCTCAAGCTCCGGCGCGGCCGCCGCTTTGGCGAGCGCTAGGATCGCAGCGTCGTTTCGCGGCGGGCGGCCTGAGACCGAGATCTCCTGGATCATCGCCACCGCCCGCGCGCCATCCGCGGCGAACGCCTGGTCCACGGAAGTGAGCGCGTCCAGCGTCAGCGCCCGCTCGCTGGCGTAATAAGTTCCGCCCTCCGTTCCGAGGATGAGGAACCGCTCCAGCCGCGTCCAAGGATCGAGCGTGAAGGCGCACCCGCCCGCGGCGTTCCGCCCCATAGCGGTCTCGCGTCCACGGATCGGCGCTCTCTGGCCAGGGACCGCCTTTTGACCAGGGACCGCCTTCCGCGATGGCAGGTCTCGCAGCATTTTCGGCATTCTCTCCGCTCCCCAGAGCATGATCGAGCCTGATGGCCCTATCAGGCGGCTCGGATCATGCGCCCACTCAAGAATGAGAGGCTGTCGCGTGACCCCGCGTTCGGGAGACAGGCTCTCGGCTCGGCCGCGCGGCGCGCGCGGACGGCGGAGCGGCCGGAAGGTCAGGCGAGAGGCCGACCGAAGGACGCGCGCGCCGCCGTCGCGGCGAACCACGTCGGCTTGCATTGGGCGTTTTTCACGATCGAAACGGCGTCGCCGCCGCGTTCGTCGCTATCGCCCGACTGGTCGGATGCGCTCGGCATGCGACGTCCTTCTAGCGGCGCCGTGAACCGACGCCTGGTTATCCGCCGGTTGATCTTACGCTCCGAACGCCGGCGGCGGCGCGCTCGAAACAGCCCTCGCGGTCATGCTCCCTCCGCCGCGGAGACCGCAGCGTCGTTCTCGGCCTCGACAAAGGCGCTCTACCCCTGAGCTACAGATCCATCGCCGAAACGACGTAACTGGCGGGAGTCGAACCCGCGACCTCCCGTTGGCGACGATAACCGAAGCCGTCCGGCCCGCGAGGGCCGATCCATCTCGATACGGTCATGACGCGGCGGCGGCGTCAGTCGTTCGAAGCGATAAGCCGCCGCCTCCGGCCCGCATCGGGACGGCTGATATGAGCCGCCGTCCCCGCCGGCGCAAGGGCTGATTCAAGGCTTTTCGGCGCCGCCGCGCTCCGCGCGCCTTATGTTCGCGCGATAAAGTCGATGATCGCGTTTGAGAGAGGCTCGGCGCTGTCCTCCTGCAGGAAATGACCGCCGCCCTCGATGGTGACATGGGCCTGCCCCTGAGCGCCGGGAATGCGCTTTTGGAAAGGGATCTCGCCGCCTTTGGTCACGGGATCGCGGTCGGAGAACGCGGTGAGCACAGGGCGCTCGAAGCGCTCGAGCACCGCCCAGGCGGCGTCGTTCGCAGCCCGGTCGGGCGCGTGGCGCGCCATAAGCGGCACTAATGTCGGAAAGGCGCGCGCGCCCGCTTGGTAGCGCGGCTCCGGAAAGGGCGCGGCGTAGCCGTCCAAAACCGCCGGATCCTCAAAGCCCGAGAGCACGCCGAAGACGTCGCGCACAGCAAAATCCGGGTTCTCTGAACAGTATCTCACCCAGTAAAGAAACGCGCCCGGCGCGCCGGCGCGGAACTGCGCCGCCACCTCCTCCGCGCTCGGCACGGGCACGCTGGGCAGAAACTGCTCCAGCATCGCCGTAACCTCCTTCTTTATCAGGCGGTTATCGGGGAGACCGGTGTTGGCGATCACCAGCCGGGCGAAGCGGTCCGGCGCGTCGGCCACAACGCGCAGGCCGATCAGCCCGCCCCAATCCTGGCACATCAGCGTCACGCCGGTCAGATCGAGCCCGAGGAGCCATTGGCGGAGCCACTCGACATGCGCCTCATAGCTATAGTCGGAGACATGCGCCGGCTTGTCCGAGCGGCCGAAGCCGATGAGATCCGGCGCGATCACGCGGTGACCCGCCGCGGTGAGGCGCGGGATCATCTTGCGGTAGAGATAGGACCAGGACGGCTGGCCATGCAGGCAGAGCACGATCGCGCCGTCCCGCGGCCCTTCGTCGACGTAATGCATCCGCAGCGCCGTCCCATCCGCCGCGGTCACCTCGGCGTAATGCGGCGCGAAGGCGTACCCCTCCAAAGTCTCAAACCGGCTCTCCGGCGTGCGCAACACCTCCATCGCGCGTCCTCCCTGTCGTCCTCGCCCGGCTGAGCGCGAGCGTTCCGCCGCCATGGAGCGCGCCGCGGCGCGCGCCGGCAAGCGAAAACGCGGCGAAACACCGCGGCCGGCCGCGCGCAGGTCCTGCGCGTTTGCGTGTCATCTCAACGAGAAACAGCTGCGGTACACCTCCGCGGGGCGCGCGGGCGCTCGAGCGAGGAGAGACGCAAGTGGCGATACCGGAATTCGACCGCGACCGCGACGCATGGCTCGGAGATCCCTCCAAACCGCTGCGCGTCGTGCTCTATGGCGACTACACGTGCGAGGTTTGCCGCACGGCGCACACCAACGCGCCGGACCTCGCACCGCTGATCGTGGATCGCGGCGTCTTCATCTACCGCCAGCGCCCCTCGGCGTCCCGCCTCCCTGCGTCGAACGGCGCCGCGCTCGCGGCGCTGGCCGCGCAGCGGCAAGACGCGTTTTGGGAGATGCATGAGCGGCTTTACGCCGCGCACGACCAGAGCGAGGCGGCGCTCCGCGCCCATGCCGAGGCGCTTTCGCTCGATCTCGAGCGCTTCGATCGCGACCGGGCCGACCCCGCGCTTCACGAGCGGTTGCGCGCCGCTCTCGCGGGCGTCGAGGGCGAAGGGCCGGCGATCACGCCGAGCCTTTTCATCAACGGCGTGTTCTATGACGGGCCCTGGGATCTCGGCGCGCTGCAAGAGGCGATGCGCCGGCCCGGGCTCCAGAAGGCGCGCGCGGCTGCGGAAGGCTTCTTCGGCTGGGCGGCCGCGGGCGGGCTCGTGCTGGTGCTGGCGACGCTCGCCGCGCTCCTCTTCGTCAATCTCGGCGGCATGCGCGCTTACGAGCATTGGCTTGAGCTTGAGCTGGCGGCCAGCCTTGGGGAGGCGCGCTACGGCCTGCCGCTCGAGGCCTGGATCAATGACGGCTTGATGGCGATCTTCTTCTTGCTCATCGGCATCGAGATCAAACGCGAGATCCTGGATGGCGAACTTTCCGATCCCGCCAGCGCCGCGTTGCCGCTGATCGCCGCGCTTGGCGGCATGCTGGCGCCGGCGCTGATCTACGCGGCTTTCAATGTCGGCGGGCCGGCGGCGCAAGGCTGGGGCGTGCCGATGGCGACCGACATCGCTTTCGCGGTCGGGCTTTTGGCTCTGCTCGGCAGCAAAGCGCCGCCGGCGCTGAAGGTTTTCGTTTCAGCGCTCGCGGTGGCGGATGATCTGGGCGCGATCCTGGTGATCGCGATCTTCTACGGCCATGGCTTCGATCTGACTTCGTTCGCTCTCGCCGCGGCGGTGCTCGGGCTGATGATCATCCTCAACCTCCGCCAGATCTACGCGCGCGCGCCTTATTTGCTGTTGGGGCTCGCGCTCTGGTTCTTCGTCCATGAAAGCGGCCTGCATGCGACGCTGGCCGGTGTGCTGACCGCGGCGGCGATCCCATCGCGGCCGAAGGGCGACATCGCCGGCATCGCGGCGCAAACCACTGTGATCCTTGAGCATGCGGCGCAGGAAGGCGGCGTGCGCGCCAATATGCTCCACGCGCTGGAGCGCGCGATCGATCGGCTGCGCGAGCCGGGCTATCACATCGAACGCCGGCTGCAGCGGGCGGTGAATTTCGCCATCCTGCCGCTCTTCGCCTTCGCCAACACAGGGATCTTGCTGGTCGGATCGAGCTTCTCGCTTATGGCGCCCGAGAGCCTCGGCGTGATCCTCGGCCTGACGCTCGGCAAACCGATCGGCGTCGCCGGGCTCGGCCTTTTGGCGGTCTGGCTCGGCTGGGCGCGGCTGCCGACCGGCGTGACCGCGGCGCATATGCTCGGCGCGGGCTTTCTGGCGGGCGTCGGCTTCACCATGTCGATCTTCATCGCCGACGCCGCCTTTGTCGGCGCGCAGCTTGAGGCGGTGAAGCTGAGCGTGCTGATCGCCTCGGTTCTCTCGGCGGTGATCGGCGTCGCGATCCTCGCGAGCGCCGGCGCGGGCGAGGCGGCGCCGGCGACTGAGAAGAACGCCGCCTAAGCCGGCGCGAGGGCGCGACGCGCGGCCGCGTCAGTCCCGCTCGGCGAGTTTGGCGAAGCCGACGATGGCGAAGCCCGAAAGGATGTAGCCGAGCAGCTCGTGAAAGAAGCGATAGCCCCAAGCCCAGCCGCCGATCGGCGCGCCGAGGATCTCCGCTCCGCGATGCGGCGTCGGGCTCCAGTTCTCCTCCTGCTCAAGCACAACGACCGGCAGGAACAGATCAAGCGAATAGAGCGCCGCGTTGAAGGGCTCGTAATCCTCGCCCGGCGGCGCGCTGAGGAAACAGGCCGCGGTTAGATCCGGCGCGGTTTCGACGCACGCCCCCCACTGCGCCGACAGCAGGGCTTCCGGCTTGGCCGGCGTCATCACGCCAGCGCGCCACGCGGCCTCATAGAGCCCCGCGCCGAGCGCGACGACCAGCGCCGCCCAAAGCAGCACCCGGCTGGTCCAATAGCCGTAGCCGGCGATGAGGCCGAACAACCAATGAAACGGCCGAATATACCACGGGATGCGCCCGGCGCGCCGGAGCATGCGCTGCTTCAAGACGCCGATGCGCCGCGCCTCGAGCGCATGGCCGGTGGTCTTCAGCACGCGCGCCAATTGCTCGAAGGGCTGAGGCTTGAACTCCGCCTTCAGCTGATGCGCCGGCTGCAGCAGCAGCCAGCGGCCGCGCTCGCGCGCATCCGCGGCGCCCGGCTTGATCGAGCCGATCTGGCGATAGCGCAGCCCATCCAGAAAGAGATCGCCCGCCTTCGGCCAGCACGCTGGATCATCCTGCAGCACGTTCACTTCGGCGTTGTGGAGGTTCAGCGCGCCGGCGAACATCTCGCCCTCTTTCGGCGGACGCAACATGTTGAGCGCGCCGAAGATCTTCGCGCCAGGAGCGCCGATGGAGACCTCGAACTCGTAACCGTGGAAATTCGCGCGCCGCTTGCCGAAGCGAGAGCCCGAGAGATCGAGATCGCCTCGAATCTCAGCGCCGGACATCGCGACGCCGCCGTCGCAGATCAGATCGCGCAGGCGCACATCGCCATTGGCGCGCAAATGGCGCGCGTCGATGCTGGTTCCGCGATAGCCGTCGCGCGCGATATGGCTTCCGTTCAGATCGAGGCCCGCCGTCATCGCGTCCGACACGATCAGCGGTCCGGTGAAGCGGCAACGCTGCAGAACGAGGTTGGCGCGGATGCGCTGGCCGGCGAGATCGATCGGTCCCTCGATATAGGCGCCGATCACATGCATGCGGTTGGCCGGATGCGCCGCCGGGTCGTTCGAGCGCAAAACGGCCCACGCGATGAGCCCGGCGCGCACAAGGCAGCCCTCTCCCGGCGCCGCCGGCAGCGTAGCGTCGCCGAGCTGCGCTGCGACGCCGCGGCGCCAGCCGCGCAGCATGCGCCGCTCGCCCTTGGTCAGCGCGGTGAACCCAGCCGCCGCCGCCGCCGCGAACAGCGCCTCGTCGCACGCCTTCTCTTCATCACGCTCCATCGCCCCCTCCCACAGCCGCCGCGTCGCCCCGCCGGGCGCGCCAAGTGACCCGGCGTCATGGCGCCGAAACGACGCGATCGCGGCGCCCCGGCGGCGACACCGCCGCCGCGCCGCCCGGATCCGCGCCTCGGCGATTGACCTCAACGCGCTTCCAGCCGAGGAAGTGCGTCAGCTCCGCTCCGCGATCGCAGCGCCGTCTCTGCGCGGCGATCGGCTGACGACGACCGAATTGATGGAATGCGCCGACGATGACACCCGCCTCCGACCCTCGCCACAGCGCTTACGACATGACTGCGGATTTGGCGCGGCAAGAAATCGTACGCCGGACCCTGGCCGTGACGGTCGATAATGAGGCGGGCGTTCTGGCGCGGGTGATAGGCCTCTTCTCAGGGCGCGGCTACAACATCGAAAGCTTGACGGTGGCTGAAATCGATACGGAGCGGCATCGCTCGCGCATCACCATCGTCACAACCGGCACGCCCATGGTGATCCAGCAGATAAAGGCGCAGCTCGATCGGTTGGTGCCGGTGCACAAAGTCACGGATCTCACGCTCGAGGGCCCGTCGATCGAGCGGGAGCTGGCGCTCGTGAAAGTCGCCTGCAAGGGCGAGGCGCGGGTGGAGGCGCTGCGCCTGAAGGACGCCTTCCGCGCCGAAATCAAAGACGCCACGCTTGAGAGCTTTATCTTCGAGCTGACCGGCCGGCCGAAGAAAATCGACAATTTCGTCGAGCTGATGCGCCCGCTTGGCCTGGTCGAGGTGAGCCGCACAGGCGTCGTGGGCATCCGGCGCGGCGCCGAAGGGCTGTAAGCGCCCCACGGAGAGCCGCTCAGCGCCGCGCGATCGCGCCGAGGCGTTCGACGGCGCGGTCGATCTCATCTTCAGTGTTGTAGTAATGCGGCGCGATGCGCAGCATCGCCGGCAGGCCGCGCCGTTCAGAGTCGATCCGCGTCGAGCTCGGGATCGAAGCGCCGATGGCGAAGCCGGAGGCGGCCATCTCAGCGACAACCGCGCGCGGCTCCGCGTCGTCGATGGTGAAGCTGACGATGCCGCTGGGCGCTGCGCCCAAATCGCGCAGCTCCACGCGCGCCACCGCCGCCAGCCGCTCCCGACAGCGATCCGCCAAAGCGCGGACGCGCCGCTCGATCGCTTCCATCCCGATCGCTTCGGCGTAAGTAATCGCCGCGCCGAGACCGGCGCGCAGGGCGTAAGCGTTCTCCCAAGTCTCAAAGCGCCGCGCATCTTCGCGCAGCGTATACGCGTCGCGCGCCACCCAAGGCGCGCCGAAATGATCGATCATCGCCGGCTCCAGCCGGTCGAGCCACGCGCCGCGGACGTAAAGAAACCCCGTGCCGCGCGGCCCGCGCAGAAACTTCCGCCCTGTCGCCGACAAGAAATCACAGCCGAGCGCGGCGACGTCGACCGGCATCTGTCCGACCGCCTGACAAGCGTCGAGCAGATAGGGCGCGCCATGCGCCCGCGCGATCCGCCCGATCTCCGCCGCCGGATTGACGAGACCGCCATTGGTGGGAACCCAAGTGACCGCGATAAGGCCGACATCGTCGTCCATCATCCGCTCGAGCGCCTCAAGATCGAGCGCGCCGCTCCCATCGCTCGGAACGACTTCGATCTTCAGATCCTCGCGCCGCGCCCGCTGCAGAAACGCGACGTAATTCGCCGCGTATTCGGCCTCTGCGGTCAGGATCCGCGCGCCCGGCTTGAACGGCAGGGCGTAGAAGGCGTGCGCCCAGGCGACGGTCGCGTTCTCCATCAACGCGATCTCGCGCCGCTCCGCGCCGAGATGCGCCGCCACTTGGTCATAGACCGCGTCAAGCTCGGCCGCGCGCAGCGCCTGCGCCTCATACCCGCCCTGTAAGGCCTCAAGGCGCGTATGCTCGATCACCGCATCCACCACGGGCGCCGGCATCAGCGCGGAGCCGCAAGCGAGGAGATGCGCGCTCTCGACGATCCCCGGCGTCTCGGCGCGCACGCGCGCGACATCGATCTCCGTCATTCGCTTCTCCTGTCTCATGCGAGCCGGACGCCGTGCCTGACGGATCCAGGCGCGTTCGTCAAAACCGGCGCGCCTCTGCGCCGAGATCCGCGCCTCGCCAACGCGTTGGCGACGCCCCAGCAACGCGCCCGGCGTCGCGAAACTGTCGCAGAGCCGCGATACCCGCAGTGGTGATCATGAAGGAGAGCCGCAGCATGAGCGCGACTGCGCAAAGCGCCGACCGCGCAAAGACGAAGTCAGGCGAGACCGCCCCGCCTCTCGACGCGTCTTCGTCACGAGCGCAAGGCGGCGCCGACCGTCCGGCCGGCTCCGCCGCGGAAGTGTTCTGGGTGTTCCTCCGCCTCGGCCTCACCTCCTTCGGCGGGCCGGTGGCGCATTTGGGCTATTTCCGCGAGGAGTTCGTGCGCCGCCGCCGCTGGCTGAGCGACGAGGCCTACGCCGATCTGGTGGCGCTTTGCCAATTCATGCCCGGCCCGGCGTCGAGCCAAGTGGGCCTCGGCGTCGGCCTCAGCCGCGCCGGCGGGCTCGGAGCCCTAGCGGCCTGGACCGGCTTTACGTTGCCTTCCGCCATCGCGCTGATCCTCTTCGCCTATGGGCTGGGCGCCTTTGGCGGCGCCGAAGGCGCAGGGTGGATCGCCGGCCTGAAGGCGGCGGCCGTCGCAGTGGTGGCGCTCGCGGTCTGGGGGATGGCGGGCTCTCTCGCGCCGGATCGCGCGCGCGGCGGCCTTGCTCTGGGCGCGGCGGCGCTGATGCTGCTGACGCCTTTCGCGGCGAGCCGGCTCGGGGTGGACGCGGCGAGCGGCGCGGCGGCGATCATGCTCGGCCAGATCGCGGTGATCGCGCTTGGCGCTGGGATCGGGCTGGTTTTCTTCCGAGGCCTTGTCGCGCCGCCTGCGGCGTCCGACGCGGCGGGCGGGCTCTCGATCCCGATCTCGCGCCGCGTCGGCGCCGTCAGCTTGGTCGTCTTTTTCGCGCTTCTCATCGGTTTGCCCTGGCTTGCGGCGAGTGTGGGGAGCGAGACCGGCGCGTTGGCGATGCTCGACGCTTACTTTCGCGCCGGCGCGCTGGTGTTCGGCGGCGGGCATGTCGTCTTGCCGCTGCTTGAGGCCAGCACCGTCGATCCGGGATGGGTGAGCGAGGATGCGTTCGTCGCCGGCTATGGCGCGGCGCAGGCTGTGCCCGGCCCGCTCTTCACCTTCGCCGCCTTTCTCGGCGCCGCGGCGGAGCCGAGCCCGACCGGCGCGCTCGGCGGCGCGCTGGCGTTGGTCGCGATCTTTCTGCCCTCGGCCTTTCTTGTCGTCGGCCTCTTGCCCTTTTGGGCGTCGCTCCGCGCCTACGCCCCGGCGCGGGCGGCGCTCACCGGCGTGAACGCCGCGGTGCTCGGCCTCCTGATCGCCGCACTCTATGATCCGGTCTTCACCAGCGGCGTCGACGGCCCGGCCACGGCGGCGCTCGCGCTCCTCTGCGGCCTCGCCTTGGGGCCATGGCGCGCGCCGCCTTGGGCGGTCGTGATCGGCGCGGCTCTTGCTGGCGCTGGGCTCGGCGCGGTCGGCGCGCTCTGAGCCGTCAGGCGAACTGGCGCCGCAGGGCCGCGTTGTCGCCGTTTTCGCGGCGCATGCGCGCCTTGTGAGGCCACAGCGCCTTCAAAGACGGCTTTGTTTCGGCTAGGAGCGCGCCGAACGCGGCGGCGGTTCGCCCGCCGGATAACCTAAGGAGTATTCCGAATGGATCGCTCAACCTCGGCGCTGCGCGGCTGTCGCGCGCTTTTCGCGGCTGCGCTGTTCGGCGCGGCGAGCCTGGCCACGCCCTCGATCGCCGACGACGCGCCATCCGCGGATGTCTATATCGGCGTGACGCCGACCTCTCGTCAGCCTGTGATGGTTTACGTGCTGAGCGACAGCACGCAGCCCGGCATTCAGGAGCAAGCGACCTTCGCCTTGACCGTGGTCGATGACGTCGCCGGAACGACCGAGTTCGATCCCGAGAAGATCTGCGTCGTGATCGATGGGTATTCTTTGCAGGACAATGTGGAAAACCGCTCGATCGCGCTCTCGAAACGGCCGATCTACGGCCCGAATTCCGAGCAGCAGAAGGTTCTTGCGCCGGACCTTGCGATCTTCATGTCGCGAGAAACAGCCAAAGCGCTGCTTGTGAATAACCTCGTGGAGAACCAGAGCGCGGCGACGCCGTTCTTCAATTGCGCCGGCTGGTTCTGGGCGCGTCTGGTGAAGCAGCCGCCAGAGTTCTGGGACAAAACCTACCGCGACATCATCTCTGAGAAACAACAGTAAGCGGCGGATCGGCGCCGCGCCGATCGAGGGATCATAGGAGCCGTCCGCCATGTTGGCGATCCGCGATCTCTCGCTGTCGATCAAAGGCCAAAAGCTGCTCGACAGCGCCAGCGCGACGGTGCCGGCCGGCCACCGCGTCGGCGTCGTCGGGCGCAATGGCAGCGGCAAGAGCACGCTTTTCCGCGCGCTACGCGGCGAGTTCTCGCCTGATGGCGGCGAGATCGAGACGCCGAAGAGCTGGAGGCTCGGCGGCGTCGCTCAAGAGGCGCCGGCCAGCGATGAGGCGTTGCTGGATATCGTCCTGAAGGCCGATCAAGAGCGCGCGGCGCTGCTGACCGAAGCCGAGACGGCGAGCGATCCGATGCGGATCGCGGAGATCCAGACGCGGCTGACGGATATCGAAGCGCATTCCGCCGAAGCGCGCGCCTCCGCCATTCTCACCGGTCTCGGCTTTGACGCCGCCGCCCAGGCGCGCGCGAGCCGCGAGTTCTCCGGCGGCTGGCGCATGCGCGTCGCCCTCGCCGGCGCGCTCTTCGCCGCGCCGGACCTGCTGCTGCTGGACGAGCCGACGAACTATCTTGATCTCGAAGGAACCGTCTGGCTCGAAGGATTTCTCGCGCGGTATCCCCGCACGGTGCTGGTGATCAGCCATGATCGCGGGCTGCTCAACCGCTCCGTCGGCTCAATCTTGCATCTCTCCGAGCAGAAGCTCGCTTTCTACGCCACGCCTTACGACCGCTTCGCCGCGATGCGGCGCGAGCGGATCGCGCAAACCGCAGCGCTGGCGAAGCGGCAAACCGCCGAACGCGCGCGGATCCAAGGCTTCGTCGATCGCTTCCGCGCCAAAGCCACCAAGGCGCGCCAGGCGCAGGCGCGGTTGAAGATGCTCGAGCGCATGGAGCCGATCGAGGCGATCGTCGAGGAGAGCGTCGCGCGCTTCGCCTTTCCCGATCCCGAGCCGCTCAGCCCGCCGATCATCGCGCTGGAGGGCGCGGCCGCCGGATATGACGGAACGGCTGTGCTCAGCGGCTTGGATCTCAGGATCGATCAAGAAGACCGCATCGCCCTGCTCGGCGCGAACGGGCAAGGCAAGTCGACGCTCTCAAAGCTGCTCGCCGGTCTCTTACGACCGCTGGAAGGGCGGCTCACCACAAGCTCGAAGCTGCGGATCGGCTATTTCGCGCAGCATCAGCTCGACGGGCTCACCGAAGGCGAGACGCCGGTGCAACATATCGCGCGGCGCCGACCGGAGGAGGCGCCGGCGAAACTTCGCGCGCGGCTCGGCGCGGCCGGGATCGGCGCCGCGATCGCCGAAGCGCCGGTGGAGACGCTGTCGGGCGGGCAGAAAGCGCGGCTTCTGATGGCGCTTGCGACGCTCGATGCGCCGCATTTGATCATCCTCGATGAGCCGACGAACCATCTCGACATCGAAAGCCGCGACGCGTTGGTCCAAGCGCTGACCGCCTATCAGGGCGCGGTGATTCTGGTGAGCCATGATCCCGATCTCGTGCAGGCGACCGCGGATCGGCTCTGGCTCGTCCAAGGCGGCCGCGTCGCGCCGTTCGAGGGCGATATGGAGGATTACCGCAAGCTCCTCCTCTCCCAGCGCGGCGCGCCCGGCCCGCGCCGCACCGACCACGCGAAAGGCGCGGCCGCCGAAAAAAGCGCGGCAAAACCGAGGAAAGCCGCCCCGGCCGCGAAACAGGCTCAAGCCGCGCGCCGGCGCAGCCTCTCTGAACTCCGCGCCGAGGCCTTCGCCTGCGAAGAGCGCGTCAAGAAGCTCGAAGAGATGCGCGACCGCGTCGCGGCGAAGCTCGCAGACCCGGCGCTCTACGCCGGCGCCGGCGACACCTTGGAGAACCTTGGCAAGAAGCGCGCGGAGATCGACGCCGGGCTCGAACGGGCCGAAGCGCTCTGGCTGAAGGCGCTCGAGACGCTGGAGGCGGCGGAGAGCGCCGGCTGAGCGCCAACGCGCTATTCCGGGACGCGCCAGAGCACATCGTCGACGAAGCCATAAGCGGCGGTGCGCTCCGGAAAACGCAAGCCGGCGTCGTGAGCGATCCAATCGACGCTCCGCCAGCCCCAGGGGATCACATAGACGCCTGAGGAGAGGACGCGATCATAGGCGCGCACCGCGGTCTCGAACGCGGCGCGATCCTCCGCCGCCAGCATCGCGTCGATCATCGCATCCACCGCCGGATCGGCGACGCCCATATAATTGCGCGCGCCCTCGCTTTCGCGGCTTTCCGAGCCGAAATAGAAGCGCTGCTCTTGCCCCGGCGAGAGCGAGAAGCCCCAGCGCGCGACGATCATGTCGTAATCGAAGGTGAGAAGCCGCTCGGTGCGCTGCGTCTTGTCCACCAGGCGCACCGAGGCGGCGATCCCGAGCCATTCGAGGTTTTCCGCGAAGGCGCGCGCCAGCCGCTCATGGGCGCGGCGATCGATCAAGATTTCAAAGGAGAAGGGCCGCCCTTCGGCGTCGCGGAGGCTGAAATCCCGCACGCGCCAGCCCGCCTTCGCCAGCAGCGCCCGCGCTGTGACGAGCGCTTCGCGATGGGCGCCGGGCGCTGCGGTGGCGGGCGGGCGCCAGCCGCTCTCCAGCGCCCGTTCCGGCAGCGCGCTGGCGAACGGCGCCAAAAGGGCGCGCTCCTCCCGCGTCGCCGCGCCCTCGAAGCCGAGCGGCGAGCCGCTGAAATAGCTGGTGATCCGCGTCATCCGGCCCGCGAAATACGTCGCGTTGGCCCAGTCGTAATCAAAGGCGAGCGCCAGCGCCTCGCGCACGCGCCGATCTTGAAACAAGGGCCGGCGCGTATTGAAAACAAAGCCCTCCATCCCGCTCGGGCGGCGCAGCTTCGCCTCGCGGCGCAGGATCCGCTCCTCCCGCGCCGCCGGAAAATCGTAGCCGTCGCGCCAGCGCACCGGATCCGTATCGATGAAGAGATCGAGCCCCTCCGCTTTGAAGGCCTCCCACATCGTGTCGCCGTCGCGGAAGTAGAGTTGGTCGATCACATCGAGGCGATGGCGCCCCGCATTCACCGGCAAGTCGCGCCCCCAATAGCTCGGATCACGATCGAAGCGCACCGAGCGGCCTGGATCGACCGACGCCACGCGGTATGGACCCGAACCGAGCGGCGGGCGAAAGCTCGCCTCTTGAAAATCGCGCCCTTCGAAGTCCGCTTTCGGCAGGATCGGCATCAAGCCGATCAGGAGCGGAAGCTCCCGATCCGGCGCTTCGAAATGGAACTTCACCGCGCGCGGGCCCAGCCGCTCCACCCGCGCGATTTGGTTGTAGTAGATGCCGAAATTGGGGCGCCCCAAATCGCGCAGCGTCTCCATCGACCAGATCACATCGTCGATGGTGACCGGCGAGCCGTCGGCGAAGCGCGCCGCCTCGCGCAACCGGAACGCGACGAAGCTGCGATCGGGCGGGCTTGCGATGCTCTCCGCGAGCAACCCGTATAACGAGAAGGGCTCGTCCCAGCTCCGCGCCATCAGGCTTTCATAGACAAGGCTTCGCACGGGGAACGGCGCCTGGCCGCGCGCGAGGAACGGATTGAGCGTATCGAAGGTTCCGCGCGCGCCGCGGCGCAGGCGCCCCCCCATGGGCGCGGATGGATCGGCGTAAGGAAAATGCGCGAAACCAGGTCCGAGCGCCGGGGCCCCGTGCATTGCGATGGCGTGACGCCAAGGCGCGCCGGCGCTTGGCGCAGCGGCGGCCGGCGCGGCGCCGCCGCTCGCCGCGCGAATCGGCGCCGCCTCCTCAGCCGCCGCGGCGAGACCGCTCAAAAGCGCCGCCAACGCAGCCGCGAGCGATGCGCCGCGAAGCAAGCGGAGGATGCAAAGATTCAACCGATGCGGCCCCTTCCTGTGAATCTTTTGAGAAAGCACGGACAGAACGGCTCCTTATGAGGACGGAATTTGGGAAAACCGCGGGGACCCACTTGAACTCTCCGCAGCGTTGCGCTTTAACGATGTCACTGCTCGATAGGTTTCTTGCCTGTAGGAACCTGCCTCAATTGCACTCCCCGGCTTCGGCCGGGGTTTTTTTTGGGCGCCGCGCTGAGGCCGCGTTCGTCGCGCGCTCATCCGCCGCCGCCACCCGAGCGGCGCGTCACGCTAAGTCAAGCTGAAAGAGCGGGCGTCGATTTCTCATCCGAAAGGGCGCGCGCATGGCGACGGTCCCGCTCATAATCTTCTCCGATCCGATTTGCCCTTGGTGCCGCATCGGCCTGCACCGCCTTGACGAGGCGCTGAAAGCAAACCGCGATCCGTTCCGGCGCCGCTGGCGCCCGTTCCAGCTTAACCCGGACATGCCGTCCGAAGGCGTCGAGCGCAAAGCCTATCTAAACGCGAAATTCGGCGGTCCGGACGGCGCCGCGCGCGTCTACGGAGCCATCGCCGAGGCCGCTGAGGCGGACGGTTTGACGATGAATTTTGATCGCATAACGCGCACCCCAAACACACTCGACGCCCATCGTTTGATGCTCTGGGCCGAAGCGGTGGACGCCGCCGCCGCCGAAGCCGCTGCGGTTGAGCCCAAAGCGGCGGCGGATTTCGACGCGGCGCCGCAGCTCTACAGCCGCCGCCAGGACGCCGTCGCCGCCGCGCTCTTTCGGCTGTATTTCGAAGAGGGCGCTGATCTCGCGGAAGCGGAGACGCTCGTCTCCGCCGGCGCTGAGGCGGGCCTTGATCCGGAGTTCCTGCGCGCCCAGCTCGCGACCGAGGCGGATCGGGCGAGCGTGCTCGCTCTTGACGCCGATGCGCGCAAAACCGGCGTGCGCGCCGCTCCGACCTTCTTGATCGATGGGCGTTACGTGGTCGAGGGAGCCCAGCCCGCGAGCGTCTGGGCGCCGATCGTGGAGGAGATCACGGAAAAACTCGCCGCCGCCTCCCGCTGAAGCGCCTCCGCGGCGCTCGCTCCCCTCGTTCAGCGCCGATCCGTACAAAAGTCGCATGCGAGGCGCATGGGGATCTTGCGTTCGCGCGCTGAAGCGCCGACCACGAGCGCAAAGCGCAGCGGCGCTAAGAGCGTGCGAATCAGACGAGGGGGAGCGGTCATGGCTGATCAGCAAACGAAGCGAGACAGCGACGAGGGCGGCTCGCGCTGGTGGTTGTGGCTGCTTCTCTTGCTGCTTCTTCTCGGCGGCGCGGCGTTTTATTGGCTGAGCGCGGCGGAAGAGGAGCCGGTGACGATCGGCGATGATGGCCGCTTCCAACTCACCTTCGAGGGATGCGACAGCCAAGGGCGCTGCGGCGATTTTCAGATCCTAGCGCCCGGCTTCGGCTATCGCTGGGATTACGGCCGCGATTCGCTTCAAGCCATCGATGGGCGCGCGCCGAACCTCCGCGATGTGATCAACGACCAGCTCGGCGGCGCGGAGCGCGTCATCGCGACCGGCCTGGCGTCCAATGAGGGCGGCGAAGATTACAACCGAAGGCTCTCCGCTTGCCGCTCCAAGCGGCTCGCCTTCTTGGTCGATGACGCGCAGCTCGACCTTGGCACGCGCGTGCCGACATATCGTTTGACCTTAGGGCGCTATGAACCCGATCCGACCGTGGTCACAGAAGACACCGCGATCGAACGCCTTGTCGTGCTCGGTTTTCTCCGCCGCTCCGATCCCGGTCTTCTTCTCGATGAAGCTCTGAAAGACGGGCTCCTGAAAGCGCTCCCGACGGCTCTTGCGCAAGCGCTCGGCCCCATCGCAAGACAGCTCGACTTCACGCGCTATTCCTGCTGGGACGACGAGTTCAGAGCGACGCCCGACGCGACTGTACGGACCGCATGCTATCCCGAACCCAGCCAGAACACCGAGGATTTCTGCAGCGGGTTTTAAGATCGGGCCTCCTATCGCCAAGCTGATCGCGGCTGCCACGCTGCGATCAAGACCGTCGCGACGCCCAAGCCGCCATGTTTTTCAGCTATCGCTCTGAAAGTCAGAACTCGTGGACAACTGTGTGTATTGCGACGTCTTTACGCCCTTTCGGCGCGCGACCGCCTTCTGGATTTGACGTCACACCGGCTTATTCATACCGCGAGCTGCGGCGGACCTTGGCGTAAATGGTCTGAACTCGCTTAACCCTCGCTCAATAGGTCAACCCGGCGTCCGGGAGACGGACAGTGCGGAAACAGGCGTTGATTGAAGCGCAAGTCATCGCGCCCCTGGCTGAGGAGGAGCGCGGACACCCAGGCCGCCCAATGCGCCGAGGCGATTGGTCAATCTCACCGCCCGACGGCTTAATCTCCGAAAAGCGCGAGGAACATCGTGAGCCGCTGCTGCGCAACGAGGTTGTCACTCGCATCGTCCCGCAAGCCGTAAAGGCTTCGCAAGCGGGCGTTTCCAAATGTGGGCCGAGACTTCGCGTTTTTTGGCCAGCGGGAAAGTGCTCCCGAAGCGTCGCTCCGCCCGTTTCGACCACGCCGTTGTCCCAACCCTGCTTGTCAATGTGTTCTACGCCGGAATGATCGAGCGGCCCCAATAGGGCGTCCCTCTGCGCCCGGCCAAGCAGGACGGGCTCATCGGCTTAAAGACGCGTCAACAGCTGCGGAAAGCGAGCGCTTTTGCGCCGCTGCGGGCCAATCTCGGCGAGGGTTTCCCCTCGCGCGGCGTTCTGGCCTGCGCCCAATGCGGCCATCCCGTGACGTCTCGCTGGTCCAAGAGCAAGATTGGGGCGTATCGCCCCTGTTTGATGTGGTCCGAGCTAGAGCATCCTCGCGTCGTTCCGAGTCGACAAAGGGATTCCCATTTTGGGGCTGAGGTGATTCAAGATAGGGGTTGGTGAAGGAGGCCAGCCCCCTATGG
>JBCBCG010000005.1:0-44866 GCA_038530925.1 Pseudomonadota bacterium | reverse complement strand
CGGCGGCGACGCTCTCAGGCGCGCTCTCGCGGCCTTCCGCGGGCCGTGCGAGCTTGCCGACGATGCGTCCTGAGACGACCGCTTCGCCGATCACCAGATCGACCGGCGCGTCCGCCTCGAAATAGCGCTCGACCGTGACCACCGCGCCGTTCGGCGCCTCGATGCGCAGATCGCCGCCGTCGCGCAGATACTCCGCGGTCAGAAAGGCCGGATCGTTCGGCAGCGCCAGCGGCGCGTCGGAGGCCAGTTGGATCACCATCGCATCGCCCTGACCCATGGAACCGTTCCGCATCGTCGACCTCCTCGTCGCTGTCGCGCAGCGCCTAAATTTTTCGAGGAGTGTCGCCGCGGCGCGTTGAGATTTGTGAAATAAAGATTGCTAATATTTGGCTGGTATCCATTAGTGTAAAGTGCTGTTTATTGTGTTTTGATTGTGCGTCAACTTTCCGAAGCTGCGCCCAGAGCTTATGTCAACGTGAAGTTCAGCAAATTAGCGGAAACTCTGGTCGTAGCGCGTCCAGCTCGGGCGCGGAGAGGCGCGACTAGCGGAGAGTTCGCTTTGGTTTCGGCGGAGAGTCTTCTGGCGCTGACGGCGTTACTGTTTGTGAAGCACTTCTTCGCGGACGGACCGCTGCAGACGTCGCATCAGGTCATCAACAAAGGCCGGTTCCTGCATCCGGCCGGATTGACCCATGCGGGCGTTCACGCCGCCGGCACGGCGCTTTGTTTGGCGCTATGGGCGCCGTCGGCGGTCGGGCTCGAGGGGCTGACCGCGGGTGTGCTGCTGGGCTTCGCCGGGCTTTTGATTGGTGAATTCGTCATTCACTATTTCATCGATTTCGCCAAGTGTCAGGCGGATGCGCGCTACCGCTTCTCGGAGCTCCGTGAAATCGACGGCGGCGCGCCGCGTCTCGTGATCAACGACACGATGTTTTTCATGGTGTTTCTCTTGGATCAGCTGGCCCATGCGCTGACGCTGATCCTGATCGTCTATTGCATCGCCGGTTTGGTCTGAGCGCGCGGGTCGGGGAGGGGCGGTCATGAGCGATAAGACGATGGCGGCGACCCTCGCGCAGCGATGCGCCGGCGCGGCGTGGCGGTTGGGCTGGGCGCTCGGCGATGCGCGGGTTCTCGCCGCGGTCGCCTTGATCGCGATCGTCGCGCTCAGGCTCCATAACCCAGCGCCGATGGAGGCCGCGCGGTATCAGGCCTTCGATCTGCTGCAGCAGACGGCGCCGCGCGTCGCCGACGCCGGGAAGCGCGTCGCGATCGTTGACATCGACGAGGCCAGCATCGCCGCCTACGGCCAGTGGCCTTGGGACCGAAGCCGCATGGGCGAATTGGTCGAAGCTCTGGATGAAGCGAACGTCGCCGCCATGGGCTTCGATATCGTGTTCTCCGAGCCGGATCGGCTCTCTCCGCCGCGCTTTGCGACACATGCGCCGGATATCCCTCTGGCGATCCGAGGCGTTCTGGCGGGGCTGACCGACACCGACGCCGCCTTCGCCAAGGCGATCGCCGACGCGCCTGTGGTGCTCGGCGCCAGCGGGAAGCTCGAGCAGCCGGGCCTCGGCGCGACCGATCTCGCGGGCGGCGCCGTCGATCCGGTGCCCTCGCCCTTCGCCGAGTTCGGCGGCGATCCACGCCCGCATGTCTTCGCCTTCCCGAAAGTGCTGCGGAATGTCGATGTGATCGAGGAGGTCGCCGCCGGACGGGGCCTCTTCAGCCTAACGCCTGAGCCCGACGGCGTGGTGCGCCGGGCGCCGGCGATCTTGCGGGTCGGCGACAAGCTGCATCCTTCGCTTTCGATCGAGACCCTACGCGTAGGGCTCGGCGCGGGGCATATCGGCGTGTGGCGCTCGCCGGCCGGGCTCGAGAGGCTGACGCTGGGCGGGCTCGAAGTGCCGACCGACCCGAACGGCCGGCTCTGGATGCGCTACGCCGAGCACGACCCGGCCCTCTACGTCTCGGCCAAGGATGTGCTGGAGCGTTCGCTGCCTGCCGATTGGGCGCGGGGCAAATACGTTTTGATCGGCACATCGGCGGTGGGCCTTCGCGATCTGAGGCTCACGCCGCTTGGCCAGACGGTGCCGGGCGTCGAGGTGCACGCGCAGGCGATCGACAGCGCGTTGATCGGCGCGTTCCTCAATCGGCCCGCAAGCGCTGTGGGCCTTGAGCATCTGGTCGCGGTCGGCATCGGGGTGCTGCTGATTCTGCTGGCGCCGAAGCTGGATGCCGGGCGCGGGATGATCGCGCTTGCGGCGGCGCTGATCGGGCTCGCCGGCGGCGCGTGGAGCGCCATGGTCTACGGCGCCTATGTGTTCGATTGGACCTACCCGGCGCTGGCGGCGACGGCGACGCTGGTTGTGATCGTCATCGCCAATTTCGCCAAAGCCGAAGCGCAGCGGCGGCGCGTGCGGTCGGCCTTCAGCCATTATCTCTCGCCCGATCTCGTCAAACAGCTCTCGGAAACGCCCGACGCGCTGCAGCTCGGCGGCGAGAGCCGGGAGATGACGTTTCTGTTCTGCGATATCGCGGGCTTCACCAGCTTCGTCGAGCGGGCCGAGCCCGCGACGCTGGTGGCGCTGCTCAACGAGTATCTCGACGGCGTTTGCCGCATCGTCATGGCGCATAACGGCACCATCGACAAAATCGTCGGCGATGCGGTGCACGCCATGTTCAACGCGCCGCTCGACGATCCGGATCACGCGGCGAACGCGGTGCGCTGCGCGCTGGAGATCGAGGCGTTCGTGAAGGAGTTTCGCGCCGCGAAACAGGCCGAGGGTCATGATTTCGGCGAGACACGGATCGGCGTGAACACCGGCCGCGCGGTGGTCGGCAATTTCGGCGGCGGCAGCCGCTTCGATTACACGGCGCATGGCGACGCGATCAACACGGCGGCGCGGCTCGAGGGCGCCAACAAGCATCTCGGCACAAGCATCATCATCTCAGGAACCGCGGCGCGGCTCTGCCCGCAGCTGCCGTTCCGCCCCATCGGCCGGCTGTACCTAAAAGGCAAAGACGTGCCGGTCGAGGCGTTCGACCCGGTCAGGCCTGATCGCGCCGGCGTCGTGGCGCCCTATCGCGCGGCCTACGACACGCTCGAGGCCGGCGGCGCGGAGGCGGAGGGTCTCTTCCGCGAGCTGGCCGCAGCGCATCCCGATGACGCGCTGGCGGCGCTGCATCTGAAACGATTGGCCTCCGGCGCGGCGGGAGCGGACATTGTGATGGCGGGCAAATGACCGACAAAGGCCAAATGACCGGGAACGGCGAAGAGCGCGCCCAGGCGTCCCGCGGCGCGGCGCGCTTGGGCGAGATCGAGCTGGTGAAAGCGCCGGCGGGCGCGGTCGCTGATGCGAGCGCGCCGTCCGCCGCGCCGCGCCGCGGCCGTCGCCGCCGGATCGAAAAGAGCGCGGATGCGGCGCGGGCGCCCGGCGCGGCGGATGGCGCGGCGGCGGGCGTGGCGGCGGGCGCGGATTTCGCCGCCGCGGCGCTGACGGCCTCGCCACCGTTGGACGCTCCGGCGCGCGAGGGGGCGGCGACGGCGTCTCTCGAATCCGACGCGGCGCGCCCGACGGAGACGGAGGGCGAGGCGGGCCCGACCTCGGTGCGGCGGATCGTGCGCAAAGCCGCTTGGGGAACGATGGGCCAACTGATCGCGATGTCGATCGTGATCAATCTGCTCGCCCTCGCCGCGCCGTTGTTCGTCCTGCAGGTCTATGACCGCGTGGTGCCGCATGACGGGATGACGACGCTGGTCGGGCTCATGATCGGCGTCGTCGGCGTGCTGGCGTTCGATTTCATCCTGAAGCAAAGCCGCAGCCGGCTGGTGCAGCTGGTGGCGTTGCGCGTGGACGTGTCGCTCTCGCGCGCCTTGTTCCGCCGCATCACCGGCCTGCCGCTCAAAGCGCTGGAGCGTCGGCAGGACGCCGAGTGGCGCATGCTGATGCGCGATGCGGAGGCGGTGCGCGACACCACCGCCGGGCCGACGGTGGCGTTGCTGGTGGATCTGCCCTTCGCGGTGATCTTCGTCGCCGTGATCGCCTTCGCCGCGCCGCCCCTGGCGGGCGTGCTGCTGGCGCTGCTGCCGGTCTACATCCTGCTCGCCGCCCTCTCCTCGGCCGTGATCACGCGCGCGGCGCGCGCGGAGCATGGCGCGGCGCGCGGGCATTCGAGCTTGGTCGGCGAGTTGGTCGCCGGGCGCGAGACGGTCAAAGCGCTCGGGCTTGGGCCGCATCTGATGTCCCGCTGGGAAGACGGCCAGGCCGATGTGATCGACCGCTCGCTCGCCCGCGGCGCGCATACGGACGCCTTCGCCAATCTGGCGGCGACGACCGCGGTGCTGACGACGGTGCTGCTCACCTCGGTCGGCGCTGCGGCGATCATCGATCTGCAGCTGACCATGGGCGCTCTGATCGCGGCGAACATGCTGGCCGCGCGCATTGTTCAGCCGCTCAGCCAGTTGATCAATCTCTGGCGGGCCTTCGATCGGTATCGCGAAGCGGCGGCGCGTTTGGACGAGGTGCTCGCCGCATCGCCGGAGCTGGAGCGGAGCGCGCTGGCGCGGCCGCGGCCCGAAGGCGTGATCGCGCTTGAGAAGGTCGAGTTCACCTATCCCGACGCCGAGCGGCCGGCGCTTGAGAAAGTCACGCTGACGGCGCGGCCCGGCGCGATGGTGGGCGTGATCGGCGTGAATGGCTGCGGCAAGACCACGCTTCTGAAAGTGATGCAGGGTCTTTACGCGCCGGAGGGCGGGCGCGTGCTGCTCGACGGCGCGGACATGGCGCAATTCGGCCGGGCCGAGCTGACGCGCTGGATCGGTTACGCGCCGCAGGAGGCGTTCTTGTTCGAGGGCTCAGTGCGCGAGAACATCGCCAAAGGGCGGCCTGAGATCTCGGATGAGGCGGTGCTGCGCGCGGCGCGCTTGGCGGGCGCTGATGGATTTATCGCGTCTCTGCCGGAAGGGTTCGGCGCCTCCGTCGGCGAGGGCGGGCGGCGCTTCTCGCCGGGCCAGCGCCAGCGCCTCGCCTTGGCGCGCGCGTTGGTGGACGATCCGGCGGCGCTGCTGCTCGATGAGCCGAGCGCCAATCTCGACACCGAGGCGGAGCGCGCTCTGATCGAAACGCTGACAGCGCTGAAGGCGACGCGCTCGGTCGTGGTGGTCAGCCATTCGCGGCCGCTGCTCGAAGCGTGCGACACCATCGTGGCGATGCATGAGGGGCGCATCGCGATGATCGGGCGCGCCGAGGAGATGATGGCGCGGCGCGCGCCGCTGAGCCGCGGCGCCGCGCCGGGGCGGGGGCGCGCCGCGCGTGAGGATCGCCAGGCGGAGCCGGAGGACGGCGCGGCGCCCGCCGCGGCGAGAGGGGGAGCCTCGGCATGAGGGCGATGGATCGGCTTGAGGCGGGCTTTCCCGCGCCGCGCTGGCGGTTTTTGGGGTGGTTCGCGATTGCGGCGCTGCTGGCCGGCGGCGCGTGGGCGGCGACGACGCAGCTCGATGAGGTGGCTGTGGCGCCGGGCGTTTTGGCGCCGCATGGGCGCGTGCGCGTGGTGCAGCATCTCGAAGGCGGGATCACGGAGGCGATCCATGTGAACGAGGGCGACCGCGTGCGCGCAGGCGAGCCCTTGGCGCAGCTCGATCTCGGCGCGGGCGGTCTCAATCTCGATCAGATCCAAGTGGATCTTGACGCGCTGCTGCTCGAGCGCGGGCGGCTTGTGGCGGAGAGCGCGCAGATCGATCTGCATTTCCCGGAAGACGCGGCGGCGCGTCAGCCGGCCATGGCGGCGGCGGAGCGGGCGGCCTATCGCAGCGCGAAGCGCGAACATGAAAGCAGCCTTGCGGTGCTGCGCGATCAGCGCAGCCAGCGCGAACTTGAGATCGAGCGGATTCTCGCCCAGCTCGCCTCGGCGCGCGAGCGGCTCCGCCCGCTGCGCCAGCAGCAGCAGATCGCCGAGACGCTGATGGAGTCGCAGCTGATGCCGCGCACTCAGGCGCTGAGCTTCGATCATGACGCGAAAGAGATCGAAGGCGAGATCGCCGCGCTCGAGATCGCCTTGCCGCTGGCGCAAACCGCGCTCGCCGAGGCGCGTGAGCGCGAGCTGTTCGAGCGCAACCGTTTCCGCAACCGCGCCTCCGACCGGCTGCGCGAGGTCGAGATGGCGCTGGCCGAGCAAACCGCGTTGCAAGAGCGCGCGAGCGCTCAGCAGCGCCGGACGACCGTGGCGAGCCCGATCGACGGCGTGGTGAAGACCTTGGCCGTCAACACGATCGGCGGCGTGGTCGGCGCGGGCGAGCCGATCGCCGAGATCGTGCCGGTGGATGAGCGGCTGGTGGTCGAGGCGCGCGTCGCGCCGCAGGATGTCGGCCAAGTTCACGAAGGCCAGCGCGTGCAGGTTAAGGTCTCGGCCTATGATTTCCTGATCTACGGCGCGCTTGACGGCGTGGTGGAGACGGTCTCCGCGGATGCGACGCAAGCCTCGGACGGCGCATACTTTTTTAAAGTGACTGTGGGGCTCGAGGTCGACCATTTGCGGCATCGGGGCGAGCGCCGGCCGCTGACGGCGGGCATGAACGCGGATGTCGATTTCGTGCTCGGGCAGCGCTCGCTGCTTTGGTATCTGGTCGAGCCTCTGATGCGGCTGCGAAGCGACGCGTTCCGGGAGGCGTGAGATCGCCGAAGCGCGCCGGCGGCGCCGCGGCTGCGCCGATTTCTCCATTTCTTCATCTGCGACGCCTAAAATTCTCAAGTGACTTAGGTTGAGCGAGCTAGGATCGAGACGCATGCCCGGCGACATTCGCGACAGCTTTAAAGCCGGAGCGCTCATCTTCGCTGAGGGCGAGGATGGGGATTGCGCCTATATCATTGAAAAAGGGCGCGTTGAGATCTCGATCAAGCGCGGTGACGAGCGGATCGTGCTGGCGGAGCGCGGCGTTGGCGAGATCTTCGGCGAAATGGCGATCGTGGATGATCAGCCGCGCACGGCGAGCGTCACGGCGGTTGACGATTGCCAATGCCTGATCCTCTCGCGCGCGCAGCTCCAGGCGCGTTTGCGCTCGCTCGATCCGGTGTTGCGCATGGTGTTCGGCGTGGTGCTGGATCGCTTCCGCGACAGCCTCAGCAACATGCGTGGCGCGGGGCGAGGCGCTGACGAGCCTCAAGACAGCGCCGATCCGGGCGGCGCGGACCAGGGGCTCGCTGAAGAGGGTCTCGCTGAAAAGGGCGCCGCGGATCAGGGCGTCGGCGAAGATGCGAGCGCGCCGCCGGCGCCGGATCCGTCGAGTTCCGTGTTTCGAGAGGTCATCGAGCGGATCGAGCTTGAGCAAGAGCTGGTGCAAGCGCTGGATGATGATGCGCTCAAGTTGTTTTTGCAGCCGCTGGTCTGCGCGAACACCGAGCGCGTGATGGGCTTTGAGGCCTTGGCGCGCTGGCCGCATCCGGAACGCGGCATGATCTCTCCGGGCGTGTTCGTCGCGATGGCCGAAGAAGCTGATTTGATGCGGGATCTGACGCGCTGGGCGGTGCGCTCCGCCTGCCGCATCCTGGCGCAAACGCCCGCCTCCGGCGCCGGTTACATCAGCGTGAACGTGACCGCTGGCGACATCAGCGATCCGGCGTTTTTCGAGCTGGTGCGCGAGCAGCTTGAGCTGAACCGCGTCGGTCCGGAACGCCTTGTTCTAGAGATCACCGAATCCTCGCTGATCGAGCAGCCGGAGAGCGCCGTTGCGATGATGAAGCAATTCGGCGATTTGGGCGTCATGGCCAGCATCGATGATTTCGGCGCGGGCTATTCGAATTTCAGCTATTTGGCGCGCTATCCGGTGGCGACCGTTAAGATGGATAAGAGCTTGGTCGACAATGTCGTAACCGATGAACGCCAAGCGATGCTGGTGCGCGGGATCGTGATGTTGGCGAAATCACTGGGTCTTAAGACGGTCGCTGAAGGCATTGAAGATGAGGCGCAGGCCCAGAAGCTTCGCGATCTCGGCTGCACGCTGTTCCAAGGGTATTATTTCGGCAAACCAAACCCGATTGAGCATTGGGCCGATCAAGACTGGTCGGAGGCGGCGAGCGCCGCCGCGCCGGTCTCGCTGAACGCCGAGGCGGCGGGCTAAGCGCCGCCGCATGGCGCTTTTCGCGCGGCGTAGGCGCTCGTCTCTCGCCATGCTGGCCGCATGGCGCGATCCTCGCTGAGGGCGTGTTACGCCGTCGCCGTCTCATGCGCGCCTTGGGGCGCGCGCAGCGTGAAGGCCTCCAACTGCGCCGCAGCGAGATGGCAGAAGGCGTATTGCACCTCGGTGTAGCTTGAGCGCGGGAAGCCGTAGAGGAAGCTCAGCCCCTCGCCAGCGGCGCTGACGCTGTGCTGCGCGCCGCCTGGGATATAGACCGCGACGCCCGCCGCGATGGCGTGCGGCCGCCCGTCGATCTCCACCACGCCGCCGCCGGTGAGGCCGAAATAGAACTCCGGCGGCTCGTGCCGGTGGCTGGCCAGGAACCCGTTCGGCCGCAATTCGGCGACGCCGATCACCATCGCGCTTGACGGCGTCTGATCGCTGGAGATCAGCGTGCGCCAGGTGAGATCCCCGCAATTGGGATCGGTCATCTGCTCGACGGGCGCCGCCGTCAGCATCGCCGTGAAGGCGCTCTCCATCACCGCCGCGCCCTGCGCTTGAAGCGCCGCAGGCCCGTCCATCGCGCCGCCGCCCGCATCCCAGGCAGTGTTCATCTCTCCGCCCATTTCGCCGCCCTCGGACTCAAAGCGCCGCTCGCAGCTCTCGGGCTTCGCGCGGCGCATCGTGATCATTTCTGGAGTGGATATGCTGTCTTCCCGCGGCGGCGGCAACGCGCTAAATCTTCATCGAACTATAAGCTGAGGGAATAGTATGATCCGGCTGCCCTCCTTCGCCGATCTTCTCGCTTTCGATGCGGCGGCGCGGCATGGCGCGCTGACCCGCGCCGCGCAGGAGCTGAATGTGACCCAGCCCGCCATCAGCCGGCGGATCGCGCAGTTGGAGGCCGACATTGGCTGCCGTCTGCTGGATCGAAGTGTGAGGCCCATCGCCTTAACACCTGAAGGACAACAGCTTTTTGATGTATTGCGCGGGAGTCTCAGTCGGCTTGAAACGGTGGTGGAGCGCTTGCGCGAGCAAGAGGAGAGCGCCGCGATCGAGATCAGCGCCGCGCCAGGGATCGCAGCCTATTGGCTGGTGCCGCGGCTCAACGCGATGCAAAGCGCGTTTCCTGACACGAAAATAAATGTCATAAGCCAGCCCTATAGCGCGGCTCGGCGCGCAGGCGACATCCAAATCCGCTTCGGCGACGGCGAGTGGCCGGGCCTTAATGTGTGGAGCATCATCGGCGAGACGGTGTTTCCGGTGGCGAGCCCGCTCCTGTTTCAAGACCGGGCCCCGCCGAGCGACATCGCCGGGATCACGCAGTTGACGCTGCTCTCGCTGCCGCCGCGCGCGGGCTCTTGGTATGATTGGCCGGCGTGGCTGCGCAGCGTCGGCGGCGCGCCGGGCGCCGCGGCGTCGCGGCGCCTGAGGGCGATGGTGTTCGACAATTACGTTCTGGTGGTGAACGCCGCTCTGGCCGGACAAGGCGCTTGCCTGTCCTGGGACGGGCTCTTGGACGAGTTCCTGGACTCAGGCAGCTTGCTCAGGCTCGGCGACGCGCAGAGCACTTCCGACCAAGGCTATTTCATCACCATCGCCGCGGATGAGCCGCCGGGATCGGAGGCGCGCGCCGTGGCCGAGTGGCTGGCCGCGGCCACCACCACGCCGACGGCGCGGCTGCGCGCGCTGCCGGCCTCCGCGCCGCCGCCGCAAGAGGGGTGATCGGCTGCGGTCAGAGCGTGAACAGAACCGCCAGCGCGACCGCCAGCGCGATGGTGGTCAGGGCGCGCGGCAGCTCGCTGGCGATTTTCTCGCCGCGGGCGCCGTCATGGCTCCAGACGTTCCCGGCCGCGAAGATCTCGACCAGCGCTTCGCCGTTCGCCATTTGGTTCTGGCGGTCCTTCGCGATCGAGGCCATCGCCTGTTTCGTTTTCTCCGCATATTGCTCGCGGAGATCCGTCGCGCTCACATCGTGATCTTTCATACCGTCTGATCCTTCGATGGTCCGTGTCGTGACGAGCCTCGCCGCGCTGATGCGCGTTATGATTGTAGGCGCCGGCCCGGCCGCGCCGTCGTTGGCCAGACGGTGCCGGGGGCGCGTTACGAAAGGATGAAGCGGCGCGGCGATCGGGCGCAGGGCGTGGTTAAGTCGGCGCCAGGACGCGCTCCAAGACCTCCTCGATCGTCGCGGTGAGCAGATCGAGCTCGCGCGGCTCGCTCATCCGGTGATCGGCGCCTTTGACCAAAATCAGCCGCGCATCCTCGCAGTCGATATGCTCAAGCAGCCGCAGCGCGACCGAAGTCGGCACATCCGCATCCGCCGAGCCCTGGAGCAGACGCACCGGGATCGGCAGGGCGAGCGGCGTCCTCAGCGTCAGATGGTTCCGACCATCCTCGATCAGGCGGTGCGTGACGACATAGGGCTCGTCGCCGTAATCGGAGGGCAGCTCGAGCCGCCCGTCGCGGGAAAGCGCCGCTTTCTGGGCGTCGCTGAAGCCGGCGGCCATGGAATCTTCAGTGAAATCCGGCGCGGCGGCGATCCCGACGAAGCCGGCGACGCGCGCGCGCGCCGGCGCGCCCTGGCTCAGCAAGCGGCGCATGACCAAGAGCGCGATCCAGCCGCCCATGGAGGAGCCCACAAGGATTTGCGGCCCCTCCGTCAGCCGCGTGATCGCTTCATAGGCGTCGTCCGCCCAATCGCCGATGGCGCCGTCCTCGAACCGGCCGGAGGAGGCGCCGTGGCCGGTGTAATCGAAACGTAAGAACCCCTGGCCGCGCGCCGCCGCCCAGGCCTCGAGATGGGTCGCCTTGGTTCCGGTCATGTCAGAGCGGAAGCCCCCCAGAAAAACGACTCCGACGCCTTGGTTGCGCCTCTCGGTTGCGGCTTTGTCATCGCCAAGAGGGCGCGTGAGGTGGTAGGCGATGGCGCGCCCCTGATCGAGGTCGAGCCGTTCGGGCGGCGCGGCGGCGGCCGTGGCGGGCTCGCCCGACCCTGGACGCGGCGCGCACGCATCGCGTGCGGCCGCGCCTGTCGGCGTGTGGATCGGCCTGAGCGCGGGCTTGCCAGGTGGCTTGCGCGCCGGCGTGCGCGCCGGCGTGCGCGTCTTGGGCGGACAGGAAAGAGCGACGCGGCGGCGATGCGGGAGATCGGTCATCGTGAACGACACCTTTTCGAGCGGAGGCCTGAACGGGCCGAAGAAGCAGGACGAGGGCGAGGCTCTCGGGGAGCATGCCGGCGAGGATGTGATCGAGACGCTGCGGCGCCTGCAGCAGGATCGCGGGGAGACCCGTCCGCTCACCATCCTGCAGCTGACGCCCGAACTCAATGTGGGCGGGGTCGAGCGCGGGGCGGTGGAGATCGCCCAGGCGGTGGCGGCCGCTGGCGGGCGCGCCATCATCGCGTCGGCCGGCGGGCGGATGGAGACGAAGCTGAAGGCGGTGGGCGGCGAAAGCGTCGTGCTGCCGCTCGCGGCGAAGAACCCGATCGTGATCGAGCGCAACGCCGCGCGGCTCACCCAGCTGATCAAAGATGAGAGCGTCGACATCGTGCACGCCCGCTCCCGCGCGCCGGCCTGGAGCGGCTATTGGGCGGCGCAGCGCAGCGGCGCGCATTTTATCACCACTTATCACGGCGCGTACTCCGAAGGGCTGCCGGGCAAGCGCGCCTATAATTCGGTGATGGCCAAGGGCCGGCCGGTGATCGCGATTTCGGAATTTATCGCCGATCTCGTGCGCACGCGCCACGGCACGCCGCCGGAGCGGATCAAGGTGATCCCGCGCGGCGCGGATCTGACGATTTTCGACGAGGCTAAGCTCGCGCCGGGGCGGGTGTCGGCGCTGGCGCGGGCGTGGTCGGTGGCGGATGATCCGCGGCCGGTGTTGATGCTGCCAGGGCGGCTGACGCGTTGGAAAGGCCATGAGATGTTCCTCACCGCGCTCGGCCTTTTGAAGGAGCGGCTGGGCGAGAGCGGGTTTCAAGCGTTGATCGTCGGCGGAGAGCGCTCGGGCTGGCGCGCCCGCGCGGAGGCGCCGGGCGGCGGCGGCGCGTCGGCGGTGGAGCCGGGCGCGCGGCGCGGTGATGAAGGGCGATTTGAACTCGAATTGCGCGCCAAATGCGCGGCGCTCGGGCTGACGGACATGGTCCGCTTTGTCGGCCATTGCGACGACATGCCGTCCGCCTATCGGCTGGCGGCGATGGTGATCTCCGCCTCGCTCGAACCCGAAGCCTTCGGCCGCGTCGCGGTGGAGGCGCAGGCGATGGGCGCGCCGGTGATCGCCGCCGCCCATGGCGGCGCGATGGAGACGGTGGCCGATGGCGAGACCGGCTTTCTGTTCGAGCCGGGCGAGCCCGAAGCGCTCGCGGAGGCCATGGCCTACGGTCTCAGCCTCTCAAAAGCGCATCGCCGCGCCATGGGCGAAGCCGGCGTCACCCGCGTGCGCAACCGCTTCTCCGTCGCGACGATGCAGGCCTCAACGCTCCAGGTGTATCAGGAAGTGGCCGGCCGGGTGTTTTGAGGCCGGCGGGCCTTGCTCTGATGCAATCGTTTAGAGTCGGTCGAGCACTTCTTGCTTACGCCGCAGCTCGAGTGGTCGACGCTGATGCGCCGCCCACCAACTATCCAGCGCCGTCTCACGCTTCTTTTGGCTTGAAAGGTGCGCTCGTGGTCTATTTGTAATCAAGGATATTAACTTGGTTTGATCCGCAGCTTTCATCGCGCCGCGGGCGAAGATGAGCTGCTTCTCTTTCGCGTAAAGCGCGTCGTCATTCCGCACTGCCGCCAAAAACGCCGCCGCGCGAGATTCAACCTCGTCGACCGCGATCGTTAGATCGTCGTTTTGCATCGCTTCGCCTTGCCCTCTAAGGCGCTCGGCGAACTCGCAAGGCGAGGTTCCGGCGATCTTAGAGTACTGTAGAGTTGCCTCAACCAATCGCTCAAGGGCGACCACTATCTTGTGGTTCTTGTTCCCGCTGGGCGCACATATAGTGGCAAGCCTGAGCGCGCGCGTCAATGGCTCCGGAAGCGACCGTTCGCGCTCGGGTGGCGTGTCCAAGTGGCTTAAATGAGCCTCTAGGGCGTCGAGGCGTTTCTCAGTTGAACCGCGCGCCTCCCGCAGCAAGGCGATCAATCCGTCGATCGCTTCAGAGGCTTCACGCTCGCCCGCCGACGCGGCGATTGCGGACAGCTGCGCCGCCGCGTCCGAAAACACATCGAAACTCAAAAGCTCGCTCCTTGTTTCCGCAGGGCGATCACAATTTTCTCGCACTCATTAGTTAGCATCTTTGCGGCATCGTTATTTGGCGTGCTAACGATGGTGAACGTTTGGCCGGCGTCGTCAACGATGCTCGCGCGAGTGTTTATGTGTGCGTCGACTGTTGTTCTGAACGAATTTTTCCATAATGCGTTGGCGTCTTTGATGAACTCAATATGGTCGGTATGGTCGTTGATCGCGTTATTTTTAATATCATCGACCTGGTCATTTTTATTTCGAGCCATCGTTTGAATAACGGCGCCAAGCCTAAGATGAGAGGAGAAGTGCTCCGATCTCGATATTACGCTAAAGAATCGATAGGCGCCCTTCACCGAATAGGCGTCTGCCTTTGTAGGGAGAACCAAATGTGTCGCCGCCATTAATCCATTGATTTCAGCGGTCGTGTTTCGAGGTGGAGCGTCGAGTATGATTGCATCGTATTTTTGCCGCTGAATGACTTCGCTGCTTAGAAAGCGGACCAGGCGAAAGCGAACATCGTCGATGCTTATCCCAGCCACCCATTTCATCATAAGTTTTTGCTCTAATCCGGCAAGGTCTTCGTCAGAGTCGAGGAAATCGGCATTGGGAAGTTCGCGGCCGACACTGCGAACTGTGGGCCAACGATCGCTATCCTTCCACCATTCACGGTGTTCGCGTCGAATTCTAAAGAACCTCCGCATCACCGGATAAAATGCGGCCGCAAGATAGCGAGCCAAGCCTTGCTTCACATAAATGCTGTCGTCAAAAATCTGATTTAATCTAAACTCTACGTCACTAGTGAAAGCAAGGTTGCGCAGAGTCATCGACAGTGTACCTTGAAAATCGAGGTCGATTATAAGTATTTTTTTGCCTAGATGTTTGGCGAGATAGGCGGCGAGATTGCCAGCGACGGTGGTTTTACCAACGCCGCCTTTTTGGTTTGCAACCATGATGACAGGCGGCCCTGAGGCGAGGAGCCGTTGGCGAAGGACCAAATCTTCATCACTGATTGGCCGCATCCAGATGCGGCCTTCGAAGGCGCTGCTAAACAGCCGAAGTAATCCGGCTCGCCAGATCCAGGTGACAAGCCCCCAAAGAAAGACAGCGCTAAGAAGGAGCAAAATCAGGACGGTTTCAGCAGCTAGTTTTGCTAACACCTCTTCGACTGACCACCGCCAGACGGTTTCGATCATTCTCTTGTCATCTCCGCACTGAGCTGTGTGCGGAGCGTGCCGGATGGAGATAGCTCGAACCATCCTGTGCATCGTCGCATCTGGAGCGACGCTGCATTTCCGAATTCAATCGCGGTGCGATTCGCATTAGGTGTGACGGCGAGGAGCGTTTCGCCGCCGTAGCGCGGCGGGCGCGGATGGATGAAGAATGTGGAGCGCGACCATGGCCGACGGCCCTCTCTCGAAAGTGTCGATCACCCTGCCCGATGGGGCGGTGCGGACATATGAGGCGTCGGTGACCGCCGCCGATGTCGCGGCGGACATTTCGACCTCGCTCGCGAAGAAAGCCCTCGCTTGCAAGATCGACGGCGTGCTGTCCGATCTCTCCACGCCGCTCGACCGCGACGTCGCGCTCGCCATCGTCACCAGCCGCGACGAAGCCGAAGCGCTTGAGCTGATCCGCCATGATCTCGCGCATATCATGGCGCGCGCGGTGCAAGAGATCTGGCCTGAAACCAAGGTGACGATCGGCCCGGTGATCGAGGATGGGTTCTTCTACGATTTCGACCGGGACGAGCCGTTCACGCCGGAAGATTTCGAGCAGATCGAGAAGCGCATGGCGGAGATCATCGCCGCCAAAGATCCGGTGCGCACCGAGGTGTGGTCGCGAGAGAAGGCGATCGCGCATTACGAGGCGGCGAACGAGCCCTTCAAAGTGGAGTTGATCGAAGCGATCCCGGAAGGCGAGGATGTGCGCATGTATTGGCATGGGCATTGGCAAGACCTCTGCCGCGGTCCGCATCTCGTCCATACCGGCCAGGCGCCGAGCGACGCGTTCAAATTAATGAGCGTCGCCGGTTCTTATTGGCGCGGCGACAGCAACAACAAAATGCTCCAGCGCATCTACGCAGTGGCGTTCCAGACCCGCAAAGACCTCGACGCCTGGATTGTTCGGCGCGAAGAAGCGCTGAAGCGCGACCATCGTAAGCTCGGCAAGCAACTGGATTTGTTCCACTTCCAAGAGGAAGCGCCGGGCATGGTGTTCTGGCACGCCGACGGTTGGAGCCTTTATCGGACGCTCGAGGATTATGTCCGGCGCCGGCAAGTCGGCGGCGGTTATCGAGAGATCCGCACGCCGCAGGTCATTGATCGCAAGCTCTGGGAAGCCTCTGGGCATTGGGACAAATATCGCGAGAACATGTTCATCACCGAGATTGATGAAGAGCATGCGAATGAAAAACGGATCAACGCTCTCAAGCCGATGAATTGCCCTGGGCATGTTCAGGTTTTCAATCAAGGTGTGAAGAGTTATCGGGATCTTCCGGTGCGCCTGTCAGAGTTTGGCGTGTGTCATCGCTATGAGAGTTCGGGCGCATTGCACGGTTTGATGCGTGTGCGTAGTTTTACGCAAGACGATGCGCATATATTCTGCACCGAAGATCAGATCGCTTCCGAAACCAAGAAGTATATCGACTTACTTTCAGTCATGTATAAAGATCTTGGTTTTGAGAGTTTCCGGATCAAATTTTCGGATCGTCCCGAGGTGCGCGCTGGGTCGGATGCGGTTTGGGACCAGGCGGAGGAAGCGTTGCGCAGCGCGGCGATGGCGGCCGGCGTCGATGTCGAGGAGAATCCTGGCGATGGCGCCTTTTATGGGCCGAAGCTTGATTTCGTGCTCACCGACGCGATCGGGCGCGAATGGCAATGCGGCACGCTGCAGGCGGATTTCGTGCTGCCGAGCCGTTTGGAGGCGGAGTATGTGGGCGAGGATAACGACAAGCACATTCCGGTCATTTTGCACCGCGCGATCCTCGGCTCCTTCGAGCGGTTCATCGGCATCTTGATCGAGAACCACGCCGGCGCGTTCCCGCTCTGGCTCGCGCCGAAGCAAGTGGTCGTCACCACCATCGTTTCGGACGCGGATGAATACGCCGACGAGGTGGTCGCGACGCTTGCGAAGGCGGGGCTTCGCGCGACTTCGGATAAGCGCAATGAGAAGATCAACTACAAGGTGCGCGAGCATTCCGAGGCGAAGGTGCCGGCGATCCTGGCGGTGGGTCGGAAAGAGGTCGAGGATCGCAGCGTCGCGGTGCGCCGGCTCGGCGCGCCGGGACAGACGACCTTGAGCCTCTCGGAGGCGGTTGCGGCCTTGCGTGAGGAGGCGACGCCGCCGGATCTGCGCTGAGCGCGTCCGCGCCGCGGCGTCGCTTCGAAGTCGGCGACGAAAAACGACGCGTTACGGCGGGGCGAACGTCTCGGCGTAGCGCTCGCGCAGCACGTTTTTCTGGACCTTGCCCATGCTGTTGCGCGGCAGGCTGTCGAGAAAGAACACGCGTTTGGGCTGTTTGAACTTCGCTAGCGCGTCCCGAAGGCCGGCTAAGATCGCCTCCTCGCTCAGCGCGGCGCCCGGCGCGGGCGTGATCACCGCCGTAACCGCCTCGCCGAAATCGGGATGCGGCAGGCCGATCACCGCGCTCTCAACGACGCCGTCCAGCGCATCAAGCGCCGTCTCAATCTCTTTGGGATAAACGTTGAAGCCGCCGGTGATGATCAGATCTTTGGCGCGGCCGACGATGGCGAGATAGCCGTCCTCGTCGATCCGGCCGAGATCGCCGGTGATGAAGTAACCGTCCGCCCGAAACTCAGAGGCGGTTTTCTCCGGCATGCGCCAATAGCCTTGGAACACATTCGGGCCGGTGAGCTCGATCGAGCCGGTTTCGCCGTTCGCCAGCGGCGCGCCGGTCTCGGGATCGGCGACGCGCAGCGAAACGCCGGGCAACGGCATGCCCACAGCGCCGGGCCGCCGCTCGCCCTCGTAAGGGTTTGAGGTGTTCATGCCGGTTTCGGTCATGCCGTAGCGCTCGAGGATGCGGTGGCCGGTGCGCGCTTCGAACGCCTCATGGGTCTGCGCCAGCAGCGGCGCGCTGCCGGAGATGAAGAGCCGCATATGCGCCGCAGCGTCGCGGCTGAAGCGCGGATCATCGAGGAGCCGCGTGTAGAAGGTCGGCACGCCCATCATCGTCGTCGCGTGAGGCAGCGCGCTCATCACCGCCTCGATGTCGAATTTCGGCAAGAAGATCATGGAGCCGCCGGCCGCCAGCGTCACATTCGTCGCGACGAACAATCCATGAGTGTGGAAGATCGGCAAAGCGTGCAGCAGCGCGTCGCCCGCCGTGAAGCGCCAGATCTCCACCAACGCCTGCGCGTTGGAGAGGAGGTTCGCCTGGCTCAGCATCGCGCCTTTCGAGCGTCCCGTCGTGCCGGAGGTGTAGAGCACCGCGGCGAGGTCGTCCGCGCCGCGCGGCGTCGGCTCACCCGATAGTGGATGCGCGGATGCAGCCTCGATGAGCGATCCCGCGCCATCTGCGCTGAGCGTTAGGAGCTTGGCGCCGGCCTTCGCCGCGATCGGCGCGAGCGCCGCTTCGGCGCCGGGATCGCACACCGACAAGGCCGGCTCCGCATCGCTCAGGAAATACGCGACTTCCGCCGGCGTATAGGCGGTGTTGAGCGGCAGAACCGCCGCGCCCGCGACGATGCAGCCCAAGATCAAGGCCAGCGCCTCAGGCGATTTCTCCACCTGCACCGCCACGCGGTCTCCTGGCGCGACGCCGATGGCGCGCATGGCGTTCGCCATCCGATGCGCTTGGCCCATCATCGCGGCGTAGGACAGGCTCTCTCCGCTCGCCAGGCGCAGGAAGGGCCGCGAGCTTGATAGACCTGGCGCAATCAGCGCATCAAACAGCGGGTTCGCCGCGCTCATACCGGTTGGCTCATCGCTATACGTCTCTTCTAAAGAGGGAGAGTGTCATCGGCGCATGCTCGCTGGCTGGCGGCGCTGCGTAAAGAAGACGCGCGGACGCGGCGCGGACCGATGCGCCGATGCCTCTACCCGCGCGGCGCGTCGAGGCTCGCGCGCTTTCGTCTACTTTTCGGACGCCGTTTCCGCCACGATCGACCAATAGGCGACATGACGCTGAAACTGATCTCTTTCTAATGGTTAAGCCTCTGAAAGTTCGATTTTTCGCGTTCACAGCCGGCCCGGGATCGACTATCGATGCGCGGGGATGAATTTGGGGACCAATCTTCGGCGCGCGCCGATGGTGGAGGGATGGGATGACGACGTTCAGAGCGCATCGCGGCGCGACCGAAGGACAAGGCGCCGATGGCGGATTTTCGCAAAAGCCGGCGGGCGCGATCGGCGGATCCGGCGTCAGCGTGATCGGGTCCGAGCTGGTGATCGTCGGGGACGTGCAGTCCAGCGGCGAGATCAAGGTGGACGGCACCATCCGCGGCGACGTCGCATGCTCGAAGGTCACCGTGAGCGAGAATGGCGAAATCCAAGGCGGGATCAGCGCCGAATTGGTCGTCATCCACGGCAAAGCGTCCGGTTCGATCAAAGGCCGCTCGGTGATGCTGCACGCCACTGCGCGGGTCGAGGCCGATATCAAGCACCAGGGCATCGGCATCGAAATGGGCACGCGCTATGACGGCACGTTGCAGTGGGTTGACGACAGCGAGCTGCAACCGGCGCAGGTCACCAACATTCGCCCGGCGACGCCAGCGTCTTGATTCCAGCCGGCGTCGGCTCTGTTTCATTTATGAAGCGTCTCCGCCGTCCAGCTCGGGCGGCGGATTTGTTTTTCGCGGCGTAGTGTTCGGCTGAGGCGGGCGTCATGCGGAGAGGCGAAGCGCCGCCTCCGCGGCGATGATCAAGACGCCCGCTGAGGCGATCGGATAGCCGTATGGAAACCGATCCCGTTCGCGCCAGACGCCCCACTGGCGCCATCCTTCGTGCGGCGCCGCGGCATGTTCCGGCGGCGGCGGCGTCTCATCTATAGCCGACAGAGCCTT
Organism: Pseudomonadota bacterium; assembly: GCA_038530925.1. GTDB lineage: Bacteria > Pseudomonadota > Alphaproteobacteria > Rhodobacterales > Rhodobacteraceae > JALEGB01. Next base: position 25,501 of record JBCBCG010000005.1, on the reverse strand, counting down.
ATCAGCGCGCAGCGCGCGGGCGCGCATCAGAGCGATCACTCCGAGCGCCAGCAACCCGCACAAGCTCAAAGCGAGAAGCGCCGGTGCGATCAACGGCGTGGGGGTGTGCAACGCGATCGCGAAGAGAAGCTTGGCGTCGCCTGCCCCGAACCGTCCCGCGAGAAACAGACCGAAGCCGAGGCTGAGGATGAGCGCGGCTCCGACCAGTCGCGCGATCAGCTCCTCGCTCGCAAGCAGCGGCGCGCGCGCGAGGAACAACAAGATGATGAAAACGACGATCGCATTCGGGATCTGAAAGCGCTTCAGATCGTTGAACGCTGCGAGCACAAGGCTCGCCGCGAGCAGCGCGGCGATGACGCCTTCATAGGGCGTCAAAGATCCGCTACGCCGCCCCGCGTCTTCTCGATCTTCAGCAGCATGTCCGCCGCCTTACGGTAATAGCGCGGATGCGTCTCAAGCGCTGCGCGGAACCGCTGCTCCGCTTCATCCAGCTCTCCGCGGCGATAAGCGATCAGGCCGAGATCATGCAGCACGGCGGCTTTCTCAGCCTCCGAAAACTCGACAGCCGGAAGCGAGTAATCGCCGGTCAGGCCACGCGCCAGAGCAAGGTTGGCTTTGGCGTTGGCGAAATCCGGGCGATGGCGCAGCGCGCGTACGAAGAGATCGCTCGCCGCTTCATGCTGCCCGCGCGACATGGCGGAGACGCCCCAATTATTCAGGATGACATGCGGCGCGCTGCTCACCGCCAAAGCGTCGGCATACGCTTTGTCCGCCTCCTGCCACCGCTCTTGTTGATCGTAAACGATGGCGGACAACATCAGACCACGCTCCGTGTTCCGCGCCTGAGGGAAGCGATCAAGCTCCGCCTCGGCGGCGTCCCACCGCTCCGACCGCACCAGAGAGGCGATGAGATCGAGCTGATCATTTTCGCTGCCGCCCGAGGCGACCACGCCGCGCCAGACGTCGACCGCTTCAGAATGCTGGCGCTGGTTCGTCAAATTCCGCGCGCGGGCGCGCTCTCGCGTCAAGCTCGCGGCCGCGGCCTGAACATTCGGCGCCGCCGCGCTCTGAGCCGGAGGCGCTTGCGGCAATGGCGCGAGCGGCGGCGTCTCGTCATCCGATCCAACGGCGTCGGCTAGGAGACCAAACACGCCGCCAAACGGCTCCGCCTCTTCCTCGGCGGCCGCCTCTGTCGCAGCGGCGGTCTCCTCAAGCGGCGTATCCTTCATCGGCGGCGGCGCCGCGACGACATCGCCGTCGGCGCGCACGGCGGACCATTGTCCCGCTGATTGCGTCTCCACCTCAGCGGGCGTGATGCTCGCCTGCTCGGCCGCGCGATCACTCTTCGAACCGAAGATATCGCCCATCGAGCGCCCTAAATCGGAAACGTTGCTCGATGCGCAGGCTGAAAGGCTTACGCACAAGCCAGCGCAGATCGACGCTCTCACCGCCGCAATTCGACGCGCTTTAGCACGTACCATGAGACCACCCCGCGAAACTGGTCCGGATTCCTTCACGAATCACGTTAACTGCTCGCGTTGCCCAGGGCCAACAATAAATCAACAAGAACTGGTGCGACGAGAATTATGAGCAAAGGGGGCACAGTGAAGACCATCGTGCCGAGGGCGAGTTTCACCGGCAGCCGGTTGGCTTTCTCTTCCGCGCGCAGCAAACGCCGCTCGCGCATTTCACTTGCGAATACACGCAATGCGTGTCCCACGCTCGCGCCACTCTCAGCTGACTGGATCAGAACCGCCGCCAGGGAGGAGATCTCGGCGACATCCGTGCGCAGGCCGATGCCGCGCAGCGCCTCCGAGCGATTGCGTCCCGCGCGGATCTCCGCGCTCAGAACACGGTACTCCTCCGCCAGAACGGGATGCGCGATCTCAATCTCGCGGGCGACGCGAGCGATGGCCTGATCGAGCCCTTGGCCGGCCTCAACGCAGACCAGCATCAAATCAAGCGAGTCCGGAAAAGCGTCGCGGATCTGCTCCTGCCGCGACTGCCGGCGCAGGGCCACCCACAGCATTGGCGCGACAAAGCCGAAGACGGCGGCGCCCAGCGCGAACAACAGGATGGTCGAGCCCGCCAGATTGGTGAACTCCGTCGTCGCGAACAGCGCGCCTGCGACGCCGAAGCCGAGCCCGAGGCAGAGCGCGACGCGGAGGAGATAGTAGAGGCGCAGCGCGAAACGCGAGCGATAGCCGGCGCGGATCATCGCCAGCCGCGCTTCGGCGAACTCCGATTCCGCCTTTGGTTCGAGATGCGCGCCAAGCCCGCTCAGCCAGCGATCGGGCTCGTCCGCGCGTAAGCGCGCTGGCTTTGGAGCGGGCGTGGCCGCGGGCGTCTCGCCCGTCTCTCCGCTGGACGTCGCGCCCGCCGCGAAGACGAAGGGCGCGCTGAAGCCGATGATGAAGACGCCAACGCCGAGGATCGTCAGAACCAAGGTGTTGTCGAGCGTCGCCAATTGATCGACTGCTGAAGATAAGAACTCCATATCAGACCTTTATGTTCACGACGATGCGCATGAAGAAAATATTCATGACGAGCAATAGAAACGTGATGAAAGCGACGATCGGGAACTGCGGCATCTTGAGGACCGTCTCGAAATAATCGGGTCTCACCGCCTGCGCGCCGAAGATCACGAAGATTGGAAAAATCGACAGCAGCCACCCTGAGAGGCGCCCTTCTGAGGTGATGGCGCGCACCTTGTGGAACATGCGGAACCGCGCGCGCACCATGCTCGAGAGGTTCAGCAGAACTTCGGCTAAGCTGCCGCCGCCCTGGCTTTGAATGCTCACGGCCACGGTGAGAAAGCGTAGATTCTGCGAGTCGAGCCGCTCGGCCATCCGATCGAGCGCGACGGGCATGCTGACGCCGTAATCCACCTCGTTGATCACGGTCTTGAACTCAGAGCATGTCGGTTCGGGCGCTTCGCGCGCCACCATGGCCACGCCGGAGTTGAAGGAGTTTCCAAGCTTCAGGCTGCGCGCGATCATCTCCAGCGCGTCGGGCAGCTGCTCTTCGAACGCTTCGCGCCGCGCTTCGAGCTTGCGCGACAGCCAGTACCGTACGCCGGCGAAAGAGGCGGTCGCACCGCCCGCGGCCGCAAACGGCGCCGGCACGCCGAAAAGGACGAGCAGCAGCACGAAGATGAGCGCGCCCAGCGCCAGCATGAAAATGAGCAACGTGAACGGATGGATCTTGACGCTCGCCGCCGTTGCTTTGCGCACAACCCCGCCGAACAGCGGCACGGCCTCCCACCCTTTCGGCCGCGACCGACGTTGGCGGCGCAGCGCCATCACCTCGCTCTCGCGGAGCGCTTCGCGGTTCATCCGCTCGAAGCGCTCCGAGATCCGGGCTTCGCGCTTTCCTTGTCGGTCGAACAGCAGCAAATAGACGCTCTGGCCCATCAGCATCACGCCGATGAAAAGAGCCGCATAGACCAAAATCTCGGACATCGTCATCGTCGCGCGTCCCTCTAAACGGCTTCCGCCTCTACGCCCCATTCGCGGAACCGGTTGCTGTAGATCGAGCGCAGGCCGGTGTCGGTGAGCGCGCCGCGCACCCCTCCATCCGCGCCGACGCCGCTTCGCTCGAATTTGAACACTTCCTGCATCGACACGGTGTCGCCTTCGAGCGAGCCGATCAGCTCCTGCACCGAAACGCAGCGCCGGCGCCCGTCGCTCATGCGTTGGACCTGAATGATCACATTGATCGCCGAGGCCATCTGCGTGCGCACCGCGCGCAGCGGCAGGTCGATGCCGGACATGCCGACCATGTTCTCGATCCGCGAGAGCGCATCCCGCGGCGAGTTCGCGTGCACCGTCGTCATCGAGCCTTCATGGCCGGTGTTCATCGCTTGGAGCATGTCGAGCACTTCGCCGCCGCGCACCTCGCCGACGATGATCCGGTCCGGGCGCATCCGGAGCGCGTTCTTCAAAAGGTCGCGCTGGGTGATCTCGCCGGCGCCTTCGACATTGGGTGGCCGCGCCTCCATCCGCGCCACATGCGGTTGCTGCAATTGCAATTCCGCCGTGTCTTCGATCGTGGCGATGCGTTCGCGGTCGCCGATGAAGCTCGACAACGCGTTGAGCGTGGTGGTCTTGCCCGAGCCGGTTCCGCCCGAGACCAAAACGTTCAAACGCGATCCGACGACTTTGCGCAGATAGGCGGCGATCTCCGGGCTGAGCGTCTCGATCTCCACCAGCCGCTCGACCGAGTAAGGCTGCTTCGAGAATTTCCGAATCGAGAGCAGCGCGCCATCCACCGCGCAAGGCGGGATCATGGCGTTGACGCGCGAGCCGTCGGGCAAGCGCGCATCCACCCAAGGCTGCGCTTCGTCGACACGGCGCCCGACCGATCGGACGATTTTGTCGATCACGCGCATCAGATGCGGTTCGTCCTTGAAGCGCACCGGACAGGGCTCAAGCATCCCGAAGCGCTCGACATAGACCGATCGATGCGTCGTCACTAGGATGTCCGAGATCGTCTCATCCTGCAGCAGCGGCTCCAGCGGCCCGAGGCCGACGACCTCATGGTAGAGATCGTCCACCAGCACTTCGAACCGCTCCGGCGTCACCACGACGCCGTCCAGATCCAAAAGCTCCCGCGCGATCGCCGCGATCTCCGCGCGCAAGCTTTCCTCTGATGCTTGTTCGATCGCCTGAAGGTTCAGCATGTCCAAGAGCCGTTGATGCATCGCGACTTTCAGCGCGAGCATCCGCTCTTGTTCAGGATCGCGCCGCGCCACTTGCGCGGGCGGCCGCGGCGCAGGCGCGCTTTGGCCGGCGCTTCCGCTCGAATAGGGTGCCGCCGGCGCCGGCACGGTCGTCGTCTCTTCCGCCGCCGCGGCGCCGGCCGCAGCGCCCGCGCTGAGATGCCGCTTATATCTTTGGAACATCGTCTTCTCCCCAGATCGCGGTTGTCTTCATCTCAAGGCCCGCCTCTCGATCAGCGCCGTTTCGCGCTCGGCGGCCATCTCAGAGGCGAGCTTCTGAATCGACAGGCGAAGCGGATTGCGCCGCTCGATTTCGCCCAGCGGCATGCCGGCGTCGGCCGCGTCTTGCGCGGCGGCGCCGCCTTCGGCCAGCTGATGGCGGAAGGGCTGGGCCGCGACGGTCTCGAACTTTTTGATGCGCGCCTTGCGCGTCCAATCGAGGCCCGCCGGCGCGCCGTTCAGCACCAGCTCGACCGGCGCCGATTTCACGTCCTCGCCGCGCAGCGTCGCCAGGAACCGCGCTGAGGCGGAGGCTTCGTTGACGCTGAGCGCGCGGGCGGTCAGCAGGACCCGGCTTGAGCGGCGCAAGACGGGCTCGCTCCACACCGTCAGCGCGATGGGCGTGTCGATCACGATGAAAGCGAAGTGCCCGGAAAGGAGCGCGATCAGCTCTTCGACCCGCGCCGCCTGCGCCGCGTCGAGCGGCATGGTCGAGGCGGGCGCCGGCAGAACCGCGAGCGACTTGCGCCGAACCATCGCGCCGAGCGCTTCCTCTAGGCTGAGCGCGCGCTCGCTCAGCAACAGCTCTTCGATCACATCGCTGCGCGCCATTTCGAGATGCGAAGTCGAACCGCCGCTCTGCAGGTCGAGATCCAACAGCGCCACGCCGCCTTCGCCGGTTAGAGCGTCGTTCGGTTGAACTTGCTCGGCGAGATCGCAGGCCAGGTTCACCGCGACCGTCGTCGCGCCGGCGCCGCCCGCCGAGCGGAAGACGGAGATGACAGCGCCCGCGCTGGGGGTGCGCTCGCGCTTATTCTCTTTCACCGCGGCGATCGCCGCCATGCTGTTGCTCAGCGAGGCGTCAAGGCGATTCGCGCGCCGCGCCGGGCGCGACTGGCGTGGCGGCGGCGGCGCGAGCGTTGGCTCGCGATCATCGATCGGGCGCGAGCCCGGCGGCGGCGCCGTCGGCTCCACGCGGTAGGCTTCGGCGAAAGGATCGGCGCTTGTCGGCGCGGAGACGGCCCATTGATCGGGTTGCGCATCGGGCGGCCGCGCCAGTCGCTCGGCCGGCGCCCCGCGCTCCGCCCCGGGCGCGGCCGGCGCCGAGCCGCTCCAGCCGGGCGAGAGCGCCTCCGCTAACGCGCCGTCGGAAAACGGCCAGAGCAACGCCGTCTCCGCGCCGAGAGCGAGCAGCCGCGCTTCCGCTTCAGGCGCCCTCACATCGAGGACGAGAAGCACGCGCGCGGCGCGCGCCAGCAACTCGCGCGTCGCCGCCTCATAGCGCAGCAGCGTCGCCTCTTCCGTCTCTTCCACCGCGAGAAGCACGATCTCGCCCGCCGAGACGTCAGGACCGGTCGCATGCTCAAGATCGCTCAGCGTCGCCGCGCGCCAGAAGCAGGCGCCGACCACAGCGTTCATATGCGGCGCGGCGGCGATCGCTGTGGTCGCCTCCAACGTCACCAAAACGAACGACACGTCGCCCGCAGCGTCCGGACCCGGCGCGTTCGGGCCGAGCGCGCTATGTCCATGCGCGCGATGTCCATGCGCGCGATGTCCATGCGCGCTATGTCCATGCGCGCGATGTTCCGGCGCGCTAGGTCCCGGTGCGTTAGGTCCCGCTGCGCTATCGCTCGCCGCATATCGGCTCGGCGCGTCGCGCCGCTCGCGCGTTTGGCGCTGCGCTTCGTCTTGACCAACCCGGCCTAGACCCGCGCGGCCTCGATCAGCTCGGTCCAGCATTCAAATCCTCTGCGATGACGACAGCGCGCGCCGACGGCAGCACGCTCAGATCCGCGCCGTCGAGCCGGAACGCGGCGCGCACATTTGAGAGAAAGCCGATCGGGCTCGGCACATTCGCGATCTGAACGGTGATCGCGGGCGACAATGGTCCGCCCGCGCGGCCAAGCTCCACATACTCGTACCGGACAGTCACATTCTCGCGGTTGACGACGCCGGACCAGCCTTGGACCTCCGCGACGATGCGCGTGAAAGCGGCATCGTCGCAGCCGGCCGCGCCGCCGACGCAGCTCCACGCGCTGGGCGAGGGAACTTTGCAGGGCGCGCTTTTATCGGAGCAGGGCAGGCCGATTTCGCCGCCTGGCGCGACTTCGTTCACGGCCGGCAAATCGGCGACGGCCGGATCGGAGACCGCGGCGATCCGCGCGCCCATATGCGCCGCTTTGGTCAAAGATTGGCCGAGCACGTAGCTGATCGACAGATCCAGCACGAGCAGGAAGATGATCACCAGAGGCCCGACGACCGCCACGAAATCCACGGTCGCCGCGCCGCTCTCCTCTTTCAGGAAAGCGCGCGCTTTGCTCGCGCCGCAGCCGCATCCGCCGATCTGGGAGGGCGGCGTGTTCCGATCGCTCATCTCGGTCACCTCCCAATATAGCGCGTCGTCTCTTCCGCGCTGAGCGTCGTCGCTGTGAGATCAACGCCGACGATCGACAAAAACCGCCATTGCGCCTGCACGTTGGCTGTCACCGTCACCACGCGAAAGCCTTCGTCGAACACTGTGTCGATGTCTTCGTCGACAGCGCTGAGCGTGACCGAAACGGAGCTGAGATCGGTCCACCACGCGTATTGCGCCTGGCACGCCCCGTTCCCGCCCGTCGCCGTGACGCGCCCGCACACCGCCAGCCGCTGCGCCTGCGCGATCTGAGCGGCGGTGAAGTTCGCGGTGTCTTCATCTAGCGGCGCGCGGCTCAGATAGCGCGCCGAGGCGCCAACGGCCGATTGCATCGCCTGCACGTTCCAAATCGCGCCGCCGATGTCGCTCACGATCGCGAGGAAGGCGACGAACAAGGGAATGATGAACACGAATTGGACGGCCACGGCGCCGTCCTCATCGCTGAGAAAGCGCTTTCCGCCTCGTCGCGAAGGCCGGCCGACGTGCGCCGTGACGCCGTGCGCCGCGGAGCCGCTGCGTAAGCCATAAGGAGAGGCGACAGCGGGCCGTTCGCAGACCCGCGCCGCGATGATCGCGGCGGCGCGCGTCGTCGACGCAGTCTGGGGCTCTCTCTCAGGCGCGGTCATGCGCGTTGCTCCTGCTCCCGTCTCCGCCGGGTCTCTCAGATCAAAGCGCGCCGCGGGCCGCTCAGCGGCGCGTCAGCGCGATCGCGCTCACCGAACAAATCACGCGCGGCGGCGCCCCCAAGCCGCCGCGCATGGAAATCTTCGGTTCTCCGCGCGCAGGGCGCCCGCCTCAGGCGGAGAGCGCCCCTTGGGCTGGTCCGGCTCGCCTCACTGCTCCTGGACCAGATCCGAAGTCTTGGCCGCCCGAGGGGTCTCGACGCTGTCCGTCGCATAGCGCTCAAACACGCGATGCGCGCGGCGTCCGTCGAACACCTGCGCCGTCCGCATCGGGCCGCCATCGACCGAAAGACCCATCACGATCGTCTCAGTGCGCCGGTTGCGCGGCTCGCGATCCTCGGTCTTCACCACCGGCTCGCGCTCGCCGACGCTTTCAACAAATTGAAACCGGTTCGGCGAGATCCCCGCGCGCTCGAGATACCGCGCCGCGGATTCCGCGCGGCGCATGCCTAGCCCCTCATTATAGCTCTCCGGCCCGACTTTATCGGTGTGGCCGTAGATCCGAACCGCCGCCCGCGGATGGCGCAGCAGCCATTCCGCCTGAGCGCGCAAAATGCTCCGCGCGTCGGCCCGCAGCGTGCTGCGGTCGAAATCGAAATAAGCGATGTCGTCCACGCTGGAGGTGAAGTCCTCCGCCAGCTTCGCGACTTCGCGCATCTCCTCATTCGTCAGCTCGCTCGGCGCGGTGTGAATGATCTTGTTCGCCGTGTAAGCGCCGCCCAGAACGGCGCTGCCGCCGCTCATCAGGCCGACCTCTTCAGCGCAGCCCGTCAGCGCCAGGGCGCCGATCGCGATCATCGGCGTCAGCGCCCGGCGGCGCAGGAATTCAAAGCTCATCTGCGTCACTCCAATGCGTAGCCGTAACTGCTGTCGAAGCCGGTGCTCGCCGCTTGCACCGGCGGCGCGCCTTCGGTCCGGCCGAGCAAGAACAGCTCCTGCTCATTCGGCATGCCGATGCGATCCGTCGGCAGCTGCAGCCGCTCGCCATCGGTCGGCTGCGCCAAGCGCGGCGTGACGATGATCACCAGCTCTGTTTGGCTGCGCTCGAAATCCGTGTTGCGGAACAGCGCGCCGAGCACCGGCACATCGCCGACCCAAGGCATCTGCCGCACATTGTCTCGAAAATCCTCCTGCAGGAGGCCCGCGATCGCGAAGCTCTGACCGGCGCGCAGCTCCACGGTCGTATCCGCGCGGCGCACCACGAAGCCCGGGATCGCCAGCTTGTTCGCTGTGACCGATACGGCTTGATCGATCGCGCTGACTTCCGTCTCCAGCATCAAGTTGATCAGATCATCATGCACCACCGTCGGCGTGAAACCGAGGCTGACGCCGAAGGGCTTGAACACAACCGTGGTGTCGAGCTCGCCGTCATCATCGTTCTGCGCCACCGGGATCGGCACTTCGCCGCCCGCCAGGAAGCTCGCCGTATCGCCGGAGAGCGCCACCAGCGTCGGCTCCGCCAGCGTGCGCAGCTGCCCCTTCTCCTCCATCGCGTCGAGGAACGCCGTGATCTCGATCGCGCCGCGGGCTAGGCCGACACCTGCGGAGGTGAACGCATCAGCCGCGACGCCGGTGCCGGAGAGGAGCGCGTAGGCCAGGCCGCCATCGCTATGCGTGATGTCGAGGTTCAGCCCCAGCTGCTTCGCCACTTCGCGCTTCATCTCGGCGAAGCGCACCTCCAGCAAAACCTGCTGCGAGCCGCTGACGCCCATCATGTTGGTGACTTTGCCGGGCACGTATTTCTCAGCGATCGCCATGGCCTGGCTGACCCGCAGCGAACTCGAGACGATGCCGCTGAGCACGACGCCGTCCGCGACCGAGCGCACTTCGACAGGCTCGCCTGGCAAAAGCTCCTGAAGCCGAGCTTTGAGCTCGATGAAATTCGGCACGACGCTGACATTGATGAAGCTGACGACGTCGCCGTTCTCGTTCAGCACAGTCAGGTTGGTCCGGCCGATATTCCGCCCCAGCAGATACACCGCGCGCTGCGACAGCGGCGAGACGTCCGCGATCTCAGGATCGGCGACCGACACCTCCGAGAGGGTCGACGAGCCCTCCAAAATCACCGCCGTGCCGACAATCACCGCGATGTTCGAAACCTCGCGCCCCTCGCGGATCTGCACAACGCCGTCCGATGGCGCGACCGTCGCTGTCGATGATTGCGCCAAAGCGGGCGCGCTGATCGAAATCAGAGCGCCCGCCACGATCGCCGCTAGGAAAGAGGCGATGATCGCCGTCATTCGCGGCCGCGCGCCTCGCCTGATCCGATCGGATCGATGATCCGTCCGTGTCATATCCGAAAACTCCCTCGCATCCTCATTCTAAGGCTCACCGCCAAAGCTCATCTCGGCGTCGCGATGTCAGAGACCTCAGCGCCGCGCCGGATCCGCATGGTCGGCGCAGGCGGCGGCGCGCTTGGCGCGACCACAGCCGCCGGCGCCTCTTGCGGCAGTCCGAAAAGCTCGTTGGCGGAAATATTTTCGAGATCGACCACCTCGTCGGAGCCAAGCCGCCGCAGCACCAGCGACAGCGCTCCCACCTGCATCGCCAGCGCCAGCGTTTGCGCCTCCTGCGGCGTCACCTCGACCGTCGCCGTGCGCCCCACACGCGGCCGGTCCGAACCCGCGGACTCCGTCGCTTGGTCGATGCCGATCACCACGATGTTCTGCAGGATCACCTTGGCGACGAGATCTCCGTCCTCATCATCGCTGCTATGTCCGTCGCCTGATCCCCCAACCCGGCGCGTCAGCAGCACATCCACTTGGTCGCCTGGCGTCACAAAGCCGGCGACGCCGCTCACATCGTTGATCCTAATTGTAAAAGCGCGCTTGCCGGACGGCAGCGTCGCCGCAAGCGAATGATCGCCGCCGAACCCGCTCAGCTTCGAGCGGAGCAGCGGCTCGCCCTTCGAGATCACCGTCAGCGCCGTCGGCGCGCCCTCCGCGAACACCTCGTCGATCGACGCGAAGCCCTCGCTCGGCGCATGCTCCGCCGGCCATTCAACCTCGCGCAGACCATCGCGCGACAACGTCTCGCCATAGCCCAAAGGCGCGTCCGCAAGGACGACGGCGGACATCTCGATCGTCTCCTGCGGTATCGCCGCCATCACCGGAGGCGGCGGCGGCGCTGAGAGCTTGTTCGCGACAATCACCACGGCGCCGGTGGCGAGACCGAGACCAAGTATGAAGGCGATTATCATCGAACTGCGCATTGCGCTTTCGCCTCGCTGACCATGACGAAGTTCGCGCGAGCGACCCGGTTCGCCGCTCGCGCCCTGAAAGACCGGCCTTATTTGCCGTCGATTGTCGGCTTAGCGACGCCTGGCGTGACGTTCAGCGTATTGGCCTCAGTGGCGAGTTTCGTCGACAAGGAGCCGGCGAGCGGATCGATCCCGTTCTCAATGATGAAGTACGCGATCGCCAAACCGAAGAGCGCGACGCCCGCGGTCAGGGCCACCCAATCGACAGTGACAGCGCCTTCGTCACGGCGCAGGAAGGTGCGGATTTTCTGCAACATTGCTTTCCCCTTTTCATGAGCAACAAACCGTTCCTCACAACCTGTATGCGCGATTTTCCGCGCGGTTGAAGCGAAAAAGTAATCATCTAAGTCATTGTTGTTAAAGAAACACATTAACCATAACGCCTGTCAAGCGAAACTCGCGTCGGCGCCGCCCGAACCCACGAACAACGGCGCCACAAACAGGCCTCAGTTAGTCAGTCAGCGTGACATTATCGACGAAGCCGCGGAGATCTGTGATCGCCCTGAAGGCCGCGTCGATCTCGTCTTTAAAGCCCGCCTCGAAGAAAAGTCCTTCGGTCGCGCAGGCGCGGAGGCTTGGCTCTATCTCCTGCTCGATCCGCCGCACCGTGGCGCGCCAGGTCGCGTTCTCAGGCGTCGGAAAATACGTCGTGTAGATCACCGCGATCTCCGAGCCCGCACTCTTCAAAAGCTCGCATTCTTCGCGCGTTATCGCCCGCACAACGCGAGACCTCTTGAGGTCGGAGCCGCGGTTCCGATCATAATCGGCGACGCCGTCGGTCATGAGCACAAGGATGTGCCGCCGATCCGGAAACGCTTCCATCTTCGCCGTCATACGAGCGAGCAAATCAGGAAATGTCCGCCGCGGATCGGTCATGTACGGAACCGGACCGCCAATTGGCCCTGGTTCTGGTTGAATCGCCTCGAAATTCGGCGGCATCTCGCTGTGCGGGCCGGCGGCGATCGGGATGAGATCGAGCGCCCAGGTCAGGACGTCGAAGTAAACCTCCGCGTCGCCTTGGGGCGGGTTGGCGCGGACCGTCGCGACCGAGCGCTCCAGCGCGGCGCGCGCCACGTCGAGCCGGGTGTCGATCCCGAGCTCTCGGACCTTGCGGTACGACGCTCCGCCTCCGCGATGGCACGCGAAGCCGCAGCCGGCGCGCTGGTTGATCGCACCGATCGCATCAAGATCGTCTGGCGTCGCGCCGAAGAGCATCGACGCGGAGTTATCGATTGCGAAGGTCAGTTCGACATCCGAATCGCTCCGCCGCCGGCTCGACGCGATCGACCAGGCTGAAAGATCGAACCGCCCTTGCGCGCCCGCGTCCGCGCTGTCCTCATCGCGTTCGGCAGTGGTGAGAAGCGCGCTTAGCGACCAGCTGTCCGCGCGCGGCTTGGCGCGGATCAACACATGCGTCGCCTTTGCCGGATCCGACGTCATCAGCGCGTCGATCGTCGCCGCATCGACGTTCGGATCGCCGGTGAGCGTTGGCCCGGAGGAGAGAAAGAGAGGCGCGAGAATAGCGAAGCCGCCGTCCGCCGGGACCGACGCGCCGTCATCATCCAGCGCCGCCGGGGCGGAAAAGCCCGCATCGCGCCCCAGCCCGCCCGCCGCCACGGCGGCCGCCGCGCGGTTGATCGCGTCCGGCTTTCCGTCCAACTCAGCCGCCGCCGCCAGCGACAGGCTGTCGACATAGCCTTGCATCCGCGTGTGCTCGACATAAGCGCGGCCGACATCAAAGGCGAGCGCGATGGTGGCGACCGCGGCGAACAGCAAGCCGAGAGCGAGCGCGTAGATCGCGGCGCCGCCCTCGTCTCGCCAAAACCGCTGAACCGCCGCAAATCGCATCGGACTCTCTCCTGAACCGCTCTCAGTCGCTCGCCATCGCCAGACCGACGCGTTGGATGGCTGCTATCGATCCCTTTGCTTCCAAGCTGTCTTCTCTCAGAGCGAAGCCAGGGTGTAATTCCATTCAGTCAGTCAAAGTGATGCGATCCACGAAGCCTCGCAAATCCGTGATCTCGCGGAACGCCGCGTCGATCTCTTCTTTAAACGCAGCTTCGAAGAAAAGGCCTTCAGTCGCACAAGACTTCATCCGAGGCGTAATGTCTGGTGCGAACTTCGAGATGATGTTGTCCCACGCCCAAAAGCCATCAATGGGCAGGTAGGTTGTGTATATTACAGCGATCTCGACGCCCGCTGTTTTCAGTGTCTCGCATTCGTCCTCGAGGATCATGCGAATTCTTCGATCATCAGTAGTCTTGATGTCGCGATCTTCGTCGTAATCCATCACAGCATCAGTGACGAAAACGAGGATATGACGCCGATCCGGATAGGCTTGCGCCTTTTGCGCCATCTTCGACGCGACATCGAAGACCACGCGTCTTGGATCGGAATTCATGAAGATGACTTTGTCATCTTCATCGAACACGAGAGGCTCGGGTTGAACCGCCTCGAAATCGTCAGGCATTTCATCAAAGCGCCCAGCGGCCACTGGTTTGAGCGATGTTGCGAAAGTTGACACATCGTAGAAAACCGACGCTCCGCCCGTGGGCGGGTTGGCGCGCACCGTCGCGACCGAACGTTCGAGCGCATCGCGCGCCACGTCGATCCGGGTGAGCGCGCCGACATCGCGCGCCCGCTGATACGTGTCGTCGCCAGGTTTGTGACAAGCGAACGCGCACACCTTCCCGTTCCGGTGCAGCGTGCGGATCGTGTCCATGTCCGCCACCGTCGCGCCGAGCAACATCGAGGCCGAATTGTCGATGACGAAAGTCAGCTCGACATCGCCGTCATTTTCACTCTGGCTCGACGCGATGGCTGAGGCGGAGAGATCGAACAGCCCCCTTTGGCGGTCCTGATCCCCGGCGCCGTCGTCATCACCGGCGGCGAGAAGAGCGGTGAGGGACCAATTGTCCGGGCGCGGCTTGGCGCGAATCAGCACATGCGTCGCTTTCGCCGGATCAGTTGTGGCCAGGTTATTGAGCGCAGCCGCATCCTGATCTGGATCCCCCGTGAGCGTCGGCCCCGCGGATAAGAAGATCGGTGCGAAAATGGCGAAGGCGTCAGCCGTTGGGATCGGATCGCCATCCCCATCAAGCTCTAATGCCGCAGAGAACCCGGCGGCGCGGCCCAAGCCGCTTGCGGCGATAACCGCCGACGCCCGCTCGATGGCGTCGGGCTCCCCATCCAGCTCCGCCGCCGCCGCGAGCGAAAGGCTGTCGACATACCCTTGCATCCGCGTGTGTTCGACATACGCCCGGCCGATATCCAGCGCGAGCGCGATCGTTGCAATCGCCGCGAACAAAAGGCCAAGCGCGAGCGCGTAAACCGCCGCTCCGCGATCGTCCCGCCAAAACCGACGCAACGCAGACACCAGCATCATGTCTTCCTCCTCCGGGCGCCGAGCGTTCGGCCGCTCGTTCGGGTCCTTTCGCGCCCCGTCGCCCTCGCTCGCCACATTGGATCAGCGTTTTGCGGCGCGCATTTGCTTGCGCAACCCAAGCCCCAAAACCTGCTCCAAGTTGCATTTACTCCGAAGAATGCAACTATGGCGTTCAAATCACCTCTTGCCACCCCTGCTCAGCACTCTGAATGAATCAGTAGATCTTTCAAACTAATTTGTCGTTACGCAGGAAGTCATGCGGTTTCAGTAATTCAATCTTTGGTTGAGCGCGCTGCAGTGGTGCGCGTGCGCCTTCGCGCGCCTATTTCGACTTCAGTGGAGGAAGGGTACGCGGCGGGGCGGTGTCAGTCGCAGTCAATATTTAGGATGATCGTCATTTTATAAAACACCTCAAGAAATTGCTCTACCGGTTGTGATTTTTGGGTGAGAGTTTTTCGCTTGAATGGTGGATAATGAGGGAGGGCGCAGAGGTGGGGGAGTAAGACTGAGGGAGTATTGGCGGCGTATCGCAGGCGAGTGGTTGCTTGCGAAGGCGCTTCTGGGCGCGGGCGGCCGGAGGACACGTTATGCGCGAGATCGCCGCGGTGCGCTTCTGCGGCGAGTGTGGCTCCAGCGCACAGTTCGTGGCGGTGTGGGGCGCGGCGTTGGTTGGGCGCGGCGAGAGCGCATCATGTCCGCCGCGCCGACGGCCGCGCCGACGCCGTTGTGCGGCGGCGATCATGCTGCGGCGCGTTACGCCCGCCCTGAGCGCATGCGTCCGACATCAACAAAAAAATCCTGAGCCGCAAAGTAGCGCGCTCAGGATCTATGATCTGACGATCAATTTCAGCTTTTGCATATGTTCATCGAGGCCCTGCGGCAAGTGGCCTGCTAGACCGCGCCCTCGGGTGATACCAGGTTTTTAAGTCGAATGGCGCGCTGCTGAATTCTCACCAACGCTCAAGCCAATTCCCAGCTTGATATCAGCCTGCCTGTGCAGGTGGATCCATAGCTCCTCCTGTCCTTGCTTCACCTTGTTGCGCCGCACAAAGTTGGAGCGCCCGTATTACATTGGCGATCAGTGGCGCCGCCAACACCGTATCGCTCTACAACTTCAGTCGGTGCAGTTCTGAGAGTGTGAGTATTACAGTTCGGTGTCAAGCATGGAATCCGGAGCCGTCGGCGCGACCTATTCGACCGCGCCGCCTGTCGCGCGCGGCTCTGGCGAGACGCGTGTGGGTCGCTTACCTCCGAAACTGCAGCCGTTTGCGAGGGCGATGGGACGGAGAGAGGCGGGGATGAGCGCAAGGCTGCTCTTGATCGAAGATGACGCCGAGATGCGGCTCTATCTCGCCAAGGCGCTTGTAGAGGCGGGGTATGCGGTCGAGACGGCTGCGGGCGGACGGGACGGTTTGGCCATGGGTCTGGCTACGGGCGCGGCGGGGGCGCATGACGCCATCATCCTCGACCGCATGCTGCCGGATCTCGACGGGCTCTCGGTGCTGAAATCTCTGCGCGCGGCGGAGATTGCGGCGCCGATCCTGTTGCTTACGGCGATGAGCGCGGTGGATGAGCGCGTCTCCGGCTTGCGCGCCGGCGCGGATGATTATCTCGTGAAGCCCTTCGCGCTGGCGGAGCTGCTCGCCCGGCTCGAAGCGTTGTTGCGCCGTCCCGCGGCGACGGAGAACGCCAACGCGTCGGAGACGCGGCTCGCATGCGGGGATCTCCAGCTCGATCTCGTCGCGCGCGCGGCGCGGCGCGACGGCGCGGAGATCGAGCTGCAGCGCATGGAGTTCCTGCTGCTCGAATATCTGATGCGCCGGGCCGGCCAAGTGGTGACGCGCAGCATGCTGCTCGAGGGCGTTTGGGGCTATCGCTTCGATCCGAAGACGAATGTCATCGATGTGCATGTGAGCCGGCTGCGCAAGAAGATCGACCCGCCCGGCGGCGGCTCGATGATCCAAACCGTGCGCGGCGTGGGCTATCGGCTCGGCCCAGTGGGCGCCCCGGCGCCGGGATCGCTGGAATGAGCGTCGCTTCAGAGCCGCAAGCCGACGCGCGCGCCGCGGCGCCGGCCCCGATCGATCGCGGCGCAGCGGCGGAGGAAGCGGCGCCGAGGCCTGTTGCCGCGCCATGGTGGCCGCGCGGCCTGTTCAAGAGCGCGGTCAACCGCTTGATCGCGATCCATTTCGGTCTCGTCGCGGCGGCGACGACCGCGGTGCTGGCCTATGTTTTCGTCTCCACGAGTTGGCTGTTGGAGAGCCAGACGCGAGAGGTCGTGACGGCGGAGCTGCGCGATTTTCAGGACGAGTATCAGCAGCGCGGGCTGTTCGGGCTCGCCGGCGCCATCGCGCGCCGCGCGGCGCGGGAATCAGGCGGCGAGAGCGTCTATTTGCTGACCAACGCCGCCGGCGGGCGCATCGCCGGCAATCTCGCCGCCTGGCCGGCCGACATCGCGCCGGGCCAGGGATGGGTGGAGCTGGAGCTGAGCCGCACCGATCGCCGCGAAGGCGGGCTGGTGAAGGCGGCCTCGGTCCAGCTGCCAGGCGGCGTCCGGCTCTTGGTCGGGCGCGACGCCGAGGCGCTCAGGGCCTTCGACCGCACGCTGCTGCAGGCGGTGATCTCCGCGGTGCTGGGCCTTGCGCTCCTCACGCTTCTGATCGGCTCCGCGCTCTCGCGCCTGCTGCGGCGGCGGCTCGCGCTGATGGAGGACGCCGCGGCCGAGATCATGAGCGGGGATCTCGAGCGGCGGATCGCGGAGACCGGCGGCGATGACGAGTTCGATCGGCTCGCGCGGCGGCTCAACGCGATGCTGGAGCGGATCGGCGCTTTGGTCGGAGATCTCCGCATGGTCACCGACAGCGTCGCCCATGATCTGCGCAGCCCTTTGACGCGCTTGCGCAGCCATTTGGAGGCGGCGCTGGCGGAGGCGGACGCCGGGCGCGCCGCGCCGGAGCGGATCGAGCGCGCGCTGAGCGAGGCGGAGGCGGTGCTCGAAGCCTTCTCGGGCCTTTTGGCCATCGCGCGGGCGGAGGCGGGCGTCGGCCGCGAACAATTCGAGCCGGTGGCGCTGCGCGCGCTGCTGGGAGAGCTCGCCGATCTCTACGCGCCGGCGGCGGAGGAGCGTGGTCTCGCGTTGCGCCTCGCGCCTGGCGCGCCGGAAACGGCGCCGGCGCATCGACAGCTCCTGGCGCAGGCGGCGGCGAACTTGATCGAGAACGCGCTCAATCACGCGCCGATCGGCTCGGCGATCACGCTGTCGGTCGCGCGACGCGAAACGGCGCCGGGTTTCGTCGCCCTAGCGGTCGCCGACGCCGGGCCCGGCGTGCCGGCGGCGCAGCGCGCCCAGGCGTTCAAACGCTTCGCTCAGCTTGATCCGAGCCGCGGCGGCGGCGGCGCGGGCCTTGGCTTGGCGCTGGTCGCCGCGGTGGCGCGGCTTCACGGCGGCGAGGCGCGCCTCTGCGACGCTGCGCCAGGCGCCGCGCCGCCGGGCCTTCGCGCGGAGATCCTGCTGCGGGCGTGATCAAGCGGCGCGCGTGATCATGCTTCAGAGGCCGAGCCACGCGCGGATGTCCTCAGGCGTCGCGCCCGCGGCGCGCAGCTCGCGCAAGCCCGCGTCGCGGTCGCGCTTGGCGAGGCGCTTGCCTTCCGCCGTGCGGATCAGCTTGTGATGGCGGTAGGTCGGCGTCGGGCGGCCGAGCAGCGCTTGCAGCAGCCGCTGGATCGCCGTCGCCGCGAAGAGATCCTCGCCCCGCGTGACATGCGTGACGCCTTGCGCCGCGTCGTCGACCACCACGGCGAGGTGGTAGCTCGCGGCGAACTCTTTGCGCGCCAACACCACATCGCCGCAGATCTCGACGAGATACTCCGGCTCCAGCCCGATGCGCCCGCGCTCGCCTGTCGGCCCGCTTCCGATCTCCTTGAAGGAGAGTTTCGAGACCACGCCGCGCCCGCCGAGCGCCGCGACGGCTTTGCGCATGTCGAGGCGCAGCGCCGCCTCGCCCTCCGGCGCCGCGCCGCGGTTGCGGCAGGTTCCCGGGTAGGCGGGCCCGTCCGGTCCGAGCCGCTCACCGGCCGCGCCCGCGCCGCGCCCATCTCCTTCTTGCGGCGCGCTGAGGGCGGCGTCGATGTCCTTCCGCGTGCAGACGCAAGGATAGAGCAGGCCGCGCGCGCTGAGGCTGGCGAGCGCTTGGGCGTAGGCCTCGAACCGCTCCGATTGCCGCATCACGGGCGCCTCCCAAGAGAGGCCGAGCCAGGCGAGGTCCTCTTCAATCGCCGCCACGAACTCCGGCCGGGAGCGCGCTTGGTCGAGATCCTCGAGCCGCAGCAAAAACCGTCCGCCCGCCGCCGCCGCGGCGTCGAAGGCCAGCAGCGCCGAGTACGCGTGGCCGAGATGCAGATGGCCGTTCGGCGAGGGCGCGAACCGCTCCACCACCGGCCCGGCGGCGCGCCGCTTCGCCATCCTCTCCTCCCGCGCTGAATGATCGGCTTTCGACGGCCGGCCCGCATCGCCTGGTTGGGTCGGCGAGCGCCTCGCCTCTGTCAAGCCGCCGCCCGGCGCGGCGCTTGTCTCGCCGCTGTGGTTCTGAGATGGATGCGCCCCAAGGAGCGGCCGAACCAGAAAGGGTTGAGCGCATGAAAAACCAAGCTGCGAAAGCGTTTTGGCGGCGCAGCGATCTGGGCCGCCGACACCGAGGGCCGGCCGTGGCGCTCGGCCTCGCGCTCGCTGTGGGAGGCTGCGCCGCGTTGGATCTCGGCGTGCCGAGCGACGCGCCTTTGGCGCGCGCCACGCTCTCGGCCGAGGCGAAAGGCCGAACGCCGACCGACAGGCAGATCATCGAAGTCCAAACGCTGGACAAGGCCACCGGACGCGCGGTCGCCGGCGCCGAGTGCGAAGCGGCGTCCCGCGATCTCGAAGCCCGCTTCACCGCGCCGGCGCGCCTTGATTTGCCGCTTTACGAGCCGGACACCGCGCCGCTTTTGATCGTGTGCAAGCATATGCGCTTCGGCCGCGCGCAAATCTCGATCGCGCCGGAAGTCGCGGAGGAGCGCGACGATCTTGCGGCCCAGCTTGGCGGCGATCTGGCGGCGTTCTTCGGTGCGGCGGGCTCGCTGTTGGAGGGCGACCGGGCGACGGCGGTAGATGCTGAGGCGGAGATCGCATCTGAGGAAGGCGCGTCTGAAGAAGGCGCGTCGGAGGAAGGCGCGTCGGAGGAAGGCGCGTCAGAGGAAGGCGCGGCGCCGGCGGCCGCAGCGCCGCCGCAGGCGACGCCCGCGCCGAACCCGCGCCGCTATCGCGCGCTTTACGAGCTGGCGCTCAGCTCCGAGACAGGGATCACCGCCGCTGCGCCGCCGAAGCCCACGACGGTGGAGGCGCGCTCCTTGCCGCCGGTCGTCGGGCTTGAGCCGGCCAAACCCGCGCTGGATGAAAGCGCGCCCGCGCCCACGGATGCGCCCACGGATGCGGCCGCGGCGCAATGACGACGGGCGGCCCGTCCGCCGCGGAGCCAGACCTCTCCGCCGGCGCCGCCTGGGTCGACGGCGCGGTGGTTCCGATCGCCGAGGCGACGATCTCCGTCACCGATTGGGGCCTCACCCATTCCGACGCGACCTACGACGTCGCGCCGCTTTGGGAGGGCGCGTTCTTTCGGCTGAATGATCATCTCGACCGGTTCGAGGCGTCGATGGCGGCGCTGCGGCTCGATATCGGCATGGACCGCGCCGCGATCCGCCAGAGCCTCCACGCCATCGTCGCCGCGTCCGGCCTGCGCCGCGCCTATGTCGCCATGGTCGCGACGCGCGGCGTCCCGCTGATTTCCGGCACGCGCGATCCGCGCCAATGCCGCAACCGCTACATCGCCTGGTGCGTGCCTTATGTCTTCGTGATCAAGCCCGAGATCGCCGCCGCCGGCGCCGCGATCAAGATCGCCTCCACCCAGCGCATCTCCGACGAGGCGGTCGACGCCGCGGTGAAGAACTACCATTGGGGCGACTTCACCGCCGGGCTGATGGAGGCCAAAGACGCCGGCTTCGAGACGACGCTGCTGCTCGATGCGGAGGGCGGCGTGACCGAGGGGCCGGGCTTCAACATCTTCGCGGTGAAAAACGGCGCGCTGCGGACGCCCGATCGGCACTGCCTCCGCGGCATCACGCGCCGCACGGTGCTCGAGATCGCGGCGGAGGCCGGCCTTCCCGCCAGTGAAGGCCCGCTCACCCGCGAAGAGCTGCTGGAGGCCGATGAGGTCTTCATCACCACCTCCGGCGGCGGCCCCACCTGGATCGCCCGCATCGACGACCGGATTTTTGGCAACGGCGCCGAGGGAGCGGTGACCGCCCAAATCCGCGAGACCTATTGGCGCTGGATCACCAGCCGAGCCGATTTGCGGGATGAGGTGGATTATTCCGACTAGACGCATCGCCAGCTACTCTTATGCCCCGTAACGTCTATATGGCGGGGGACGGGCGATGATCGAAAGACGATGCGCGTTACCTGTTGCGTAATCCTTCTGCGGCATTACCTGTTGCGAAACGCTCGCTCCGCCGTTACCCAATGGGTAATAGAGGGCGATGCCGATGAAGATCCTTTATGCCTCTAATGGGCTTGAGAAGAGCGTGTCCACCGACAGGGCTCTCAAGAAGGCGTATGGGACGAGTGCGAAGCGTATGAAGCTGCGGCTTTCGCTTTTGAACGGTGCGAGCACATTGGCAGATGTGTCTCACAAGAAGCCGCCACGGCGGCACAAGCTGCACGGCGAATACGCCGGATGCTTTGCTGTTGATGTCACTGGGAATTTGAGAATCATCTTTTACCCTGTGATGGAGCATGAGGCAGACGAAGAACCAGAGCTGGAGGCCATTACGACGATCAGGATCGTAGCGATCGAAGACTACCACTGACGGAGGGAGAAGATGGCGGTGCACGAAAAGGATAGGGGCTGGAGCCCCGAATGGGCCGTTCATCCCGGAGAGCATCTTGAGGAGTATCTGGAACTTTTGGAGCTCTCTCAGGCTGAAGCGGCAAGGCGCGTTGGTATTTCCACAAAGGTGATGAGTACGATCATCCGTGGAAAGAACCCGGTTTCCGCAGATACGGCTCTTAAGCTCGAAAAGGTGTTCGGCCTCGCCGCGCATGTCTGGCTAAACATTCAAGCGCAATGGGATCTGTATGAGCAGCGCGAAAAAGCTGCAAAGGCCGTGTCTGCTAAAGATCGCGAATGGGTCAAACAGTTTCCCTTGTCGGACCTAAAGAGGCGTGGCGTATTACCTGACGTAAAGGACGTCGGCAAGTTGCTTGATCCTCTCTTAAGCTTCCTCAAGATTGGTTCGGCGTCAGGGTTTGAATCACGCTTTGCGTCGCTCAATGTTCAGCATCGGCAATCGAAGTCGCACAAAACGTCAGATTATCACATTGCTGCCTGGCTCCTGCTTGGCGAGTGGAAAGCCCGCTCATTCGATGTTCCCGACTTCGATGCCGAGCTTTTTCGTGACGCCATTACTGAGATCCGTAAACTTACCAACGAATCCCCGTCCGAATTTGAGGGGCGAATGAGAGATTTATGCTTGCAAGCTGGCGTCGTCGTCAATTTCGAGCCTCCAATCAAAAAAACGAGTCTGTACGGTTCGACACTGTGGGTAGACGATCGGTTTGCGGTTGTACAAATGTCGCTTCGCGGAAAAACGAATGACCATTTTTGGTGGACGTTTTTCCACGAAGCGGGCCATGTGTTGCTGCATCGTGGGAAGACTTTCGCCGACGAGAAGGGGTTCGAAAACCCTGAAGAGCAAGAGGCAGATCGCTTTGCCGAAGAAATACTTGTCGGGTCAGAGCGTCTTGTCGACTTCATTGCTACAAAGCCGAGATCCGGGGCGGAGGTGACGCGCTTCGCAAGCGATGTTGGCGTCCATCCCGGCATTGTCGTTGGAATGCTTCAACATCGCAAAGTGATACCGTACAGCCATCTTCGCAAGTTGATGGTGAAGTTTGAGTTTAATGAAGAGAGATAAATACGATGTGACATTCGCAGACGCAGAGCCGTGGATCAATCGAATGAAGCGGCGGCTTAGTGTTTTGACCGAAAGAAACACACACTAAGCCGCCTCCTGCTCCACAATCTCCAGAAACACCTTCCCGAATTTTTTCAGCTTCGCTTCGCCAACGCCGTGGCAGAGCGAAAGGTCTTCGAGCGTTTTGGGTTTGATGGTGGCGATTTCGGCCAGGGTGCGGTCGGTGAAGATCACATAAGCCGGTGTTTTGGCTTCGCGGGCGAGTTCCAGGCGTTTGGCTTTCAGCGCTTGCAGGAGCGCGTTGTCGGAGGGATCGACGGTTGGCGCGGGCGGGCGTTCGCCGCTGCGGGCCTTGCCGCTCGCGGACCAGCCTGAGCTCGGTCCAGCGCCGGTCACCGCGTCTTTGCGCAGCCAAACCTCGCGCTCGCCGCGCATCGCTTGGCGCCCGGCTTCCGTGACGAACCACTCGCCATGGTTCAGCACATTGATGTCCGCCAGCCCTTGCGCATAGAGCTGGCGCAGGATGGCGCGCCATTCATTCGCGCTGTATTCGCCTCCGCAGCCGAAGGTCTTCAGCTGATCATGGCGACATTTCTCGATCATCTCCGTGCTCTCGCCGCGCAACACCGAGATCACATGGCCCATGCCGAAACGCTCGCCGGTGCGCAACATGGCGGAGATCGCCTTTTGCGCGGCGATCTTGCCGTCGAACCGCTCCGGCGGCCGCTCGCAGAGATCGCAGGTGCCGCAGGGCTCCGTGAGCGTTTCGCCGAAATAGGCGAGAAGCGTCTGGCGCCGACAGATCGGCGCCTCGGCCAAGGCCAGCAACGCGCCGAGCCGCGCGCGCTCGGCTCGTTTGCGCTCCTCCGGCGCGTCGCTCTCCTCGATCTGGCGCCGGCGCAGCTTCATATCGTCAAAGCCATAGAGCGTCAGCGTGTCCGCCGGCAGCCCGTCTCGCCCGGCGCGGCCGATCTCCTGGTAATAGCTCTCGACCGTTTTCGGCAGATCCGCATGCGCGACGAAGCGCACATCCGGCTTGTCGACGCCCATGCCGAAGGCGATGGTGGCCGCCATCACCACGCCGTCCTCTTCCACAAAAGCGCGCTGATGCGCCTGGCGCACCGCCGGGTCGAGCCCGGCGTGGTAGGGCAGGCAGCGCACGCCGTTATCCGTGAGATGCTCGGCCATCTTCTCGACGCCCTTGCGCGAGGCGCAGTAGACGAGGCCGGCCTGGCCTTCGCGCGCTTTGACGAAGGAGAGGATGCGCGCTTTCGGAGATTTCTTCGGTTCGAAGGCGAGGCGGAGATTGGGTCGGTCGAAGCCGCGGATGAAGACGCGCGGCGCGTCGCGGCCCTCGGCGGCGCCGAACAGCTTCTCGATGATCTCGCCGCGCGTGGCCTCATCGGCGGTGGCGGTGAAGGCGGCGACCTGCAGCGGCCGGCCCATCTGCGCCATCTGCCGGCGGAAGACGCCGACGGTGAGGTAATCTGGCCGGAAATCATGGCCCCATTGCGCCACGCAATGCGCCTCATCGACCGCGAGCAACGAAACGCCGACGCGGGTGAGCGTCTCCTGCGTCTCCGGCAGCGCCAGACGCTCGGGCGAGATATAGAGGAGCCGCAAAGCGCCGTCCCACAGCGCCTCGCGCACGGCGCGCGTCTCCTCTGGCGTATTGGCGGAAGTGAGCGCGCCCGCGGCGACGCCAAGCGCGCGCAGCGCCGCCACCTGGTCCTGCATCAGCGCGATCAGCGGCGAGACCACCACGGTCGGGCCCGCGCGCAGCAAGGCCGGCAGCTGGTAGCAGAGCGATTTGCCGCCGCCAGTGGGCATGATCGCGAGAAGATCCTCGCCGCGCATCACCGCTTGGACGATCTCGCCTTGGCCGGGCCGAAAGCCTGGATAGCCCCAGATGCGGCTGAGAACCTTCTCGGCGCTCTCGGGTCCCTCGGAGGGCACGCGTGCTTCCGGCGCGCCGCCCCAATCCAGCGGCTCCGTCCCCTGAGCCTCTCGCCGAGCCTCTCGCGCCATATCGCCCTCCCGCCGCTCCCAGCCACAGCATTTAGCGGCGGCTCAACCCCGCTATCCATATTTTGGGGCGCCGATCTCGGTCTAGGCGAACAAGAGGGGTACGGCTCAACTTCCCGGAGCGGCGTGCGCCGGCTTGCTCCGCGGCGGGCGATCGGCGAAGCAAACGCTTAGGCGCTCCGATGGGCGCTTGGAATGGGGCGGGCGCGCCCTCGGCGGAGGCGAGCGATGGCGGAGATCGAGGGGGGGGCGAGCCCTGCGGCGCTGGGATTGGGCGAGACGTTGACGCTGGCCGAGCCGGGCGCCGCCGCGCCTGCGACGCTCAGCGGGATCGCGGTCGACAGCCGCCAGGTCGCGCCAGGCGGCCTTTTCGTCGCGATCAAGGGCGTCGCCGCGGATGGAGCGGCCTTCGCCGATAAGGCGGTCGCCGCGGGCGCGGCGGCGATCCTGACCGATGCGCCCGGCGCGCTCAGGATCCGCAGGGCGCTTGGGCGCTGGCCGGTTCCGATCTTTGTCGATCCCGAGCCGCGGCGCCGGCTTGCGCGGATCGCCCGCGCCGCATGGCCGGCGCAGCCCGAGACGCTGGTCGCGGTGACCGGCACGAACGGCAAAACCTCTGTCGCGAGTTTCGCCGCGCAGATCTTCGCAGCGCTCGGCCGCAAGAGCGCGATGTTCGGCACGACCGGGCTCGAGAGCTGGAACCTGCCCGCGGATCTGGCGGAGACGCAGAGCCACACCACGCCCGAGCCGATCGCGCTGCATCAGCTGCTCCAGCGCCTGGCGCGCCAGGGCG
>JBCBCG010000004.1:0-45886 GCA_038530925.1 Pseudomonadota bacterium | reverse complement strand
ATGAACGGAAAATCCTCGACGCGCGCATCTTGGCCGCCGGCGATTTGAACACGGCGGCTTTGGGTCTCCGCGTCGCGGCAGCTCATTTTGACGCCGCCGCCGATCAGGCTGTCGTCTCGGCTCGATTGCGCCGCGGCCGCGCCGCCGAAGCAGGCGCTGAACGCCAGCGCCGCCAAAACGCCGCGCAAAACCGCGCCCGCCGGGGCGCCCCGCGCCGCCGTTTCGCCTTCGCAGGACATGAGCGCTCCTCCCTCCCTGTTGCGCCGCTCTGATCGCCTCGCCGCGGCTGCTTATCCTTGGCCCGGTTTGCGCTCCACACGGTAGAAGAAATCGAGCGAGCCTTCCGCGACGCAGGCGCCCTCGTCGGTCTCGAAATCTTCGGCGCGCGCGGCGTCGCCGGGATCGGGCTCCATGGCGCCAGCGCCGAAGGCGCGGGTCATGTTCCGCTCGAAGAGATCGGCGCTGGCGAAGGTGTTCTCATCCGGATGGATTTCGATCGCCTCGGAATAGACCATCCACATCCGCCCGAGGCCGACGCCGTCCTCCGCCGCCATGTTCAAAAGATAGCGCGCGCCGTTCGGCGCCGGCTGGCCGTCGCCGAAACACACGGTCTCATCCGCGGCGACCTTGCGCGCTTTGTCCTCTTCAAAGAGCGGGCTCGGGCCGAGCCGCTCGACCGGCCCGTCGAAGGGGATCCGGTCCCAGAGCGAGACGTAGCCGGCTTTGGTCGCGGTGACGCAGACGACGAATTGCTCCTCCTTGATGAAGAGCTTGTCCGCTTTGCCGAGTTTGCGGCCGTTCATCGCGTCGAACACCTGGAGATTGCAGATGTCCGCCGCCGCCGGCGCGGCGCCGAGCGCCGCGGCGAGGCCGAGCGCCAACGCCGCGGCGCGAGACGTCGCTTTGGTCGAGATCTCGGTGGTCAGATCGCCCATCGTTCGCCGTCTCCCTCCTCTCAGCGCGGTTCGCGCTGCGCCGGACCCTGATGTGAGTGACGCCCACATATGCTGGAAACCATGGCGTAATTCCGTTCCCCTTGTGGCTCAGGCCAGCGCGGCGCCGCAAGCCTTCGCGGGGCCGGAGAATGGCGGAGGGCGGCGCGCTGAGGACACGCCCGCGGGCTCGGCCCGGAGAGCGTGGGTGAAAAGCGTTGACAGGCGCGGCGGCCGCGCGTCCCTCAGCCTTAGGGAAGGTGGCGTCTTGCGCGAAATTGGCGCGGAAGACCGCTTTGACGGGCGTGCGCGCACCGACAGGGACGACCAGCGGCGGTTTCGGCGCGAGAGGCGGTCGTCGTTGATCGAACAGCCGGCCGCATCGGCGGCGCCGACGGCGCTGTGAGGCTCTCGGGGAGGGGATCAATGGCCATGATCGGGCGGCGCGGCGACGGCGCGCTTTCGAACGGGGCGAAGGATCGCCGCGCGCCGCGGATGAACGCCCGCGGCGCTCGGCCTAAGCGCCGCGCCGCGGCGATGATCGCGGCGGCGGCGCTGATGGGCGCGGCGGGATGTCAAGAGGCGCTTCTCGCCTCCGATCCTGCGCCGATGCCGGATCCGGCCGCCGCGCGGCCAGGCGTGATTTACTCGCTGCCGACGGCGCTCTTGCCGGTGACGATCGAGCGCGGCCAAAGCGCCGATGCGCCCTCGGGCCTCGCCATCTCTCTCAGCTTTGGCGCGCCGCTCATCATTCCTGATGAGCGGCACACTTACACGCTGGCCTATCAGGTCGACACCATGTCCTCCGATGAGATCACGGTGAAGACCGGCGGCGATGGGCTGCTGCAGAGCATCTCCACCTCGAGCCGCGATGAAAGCGCCAATGTCGCGGGCAGCGTCGTGGCGCTTGCTGGCGAGCTTGCTAAAGCGGCCGCCGTGTTCGGCGCGCCGGGCGCCAGCGCCGGCCCTGTGATCGCATCGCGGGTGCAGACGACCAGCTTCGCGCCGCCGCAGCCCTTCCGCGTCGATCTTCTGATCGACCCGTTCGACCCGGCTTTGTCGCAGAAGATCTCGGATGAGTTGCTGACGCTCGGCCATTCCGGCGTTTCGGTCGAACTGACGCGCGGGCGCGTGGGCGGCGAGACCCGCAGCGTCGAGGCGCTGCGCGCATTTTGCGCGATCGGAGCGTGCTATCGCCGCGCCGCGCCGGTCTCGCTGCGCGTGTACGACGATGCGACGCAGACGAGCATGGAGCGCACCACGCTGATGCCGAATAACGGCGTCGTCGGACGGCTCGATTTCGAACGGCGCGCTTTCGTCGAGAACCAAGCCTCCGCGCTGTTCGACAACGGCATGCTGGTCGAAGTGACCTACAACGATCCGAGCAGCGCCGCCGGCGCCGCCGCCGCTCCCGTGGACCTGGTCGCCTCCATCGTCGAGATCCCAGCCCGCGCCTTCGGGGCGCAAACCTCGCAGATCGAGGAGGAGCGTCGGCTGCTGGCCGCGCAGCAGAGCTTGCTGGAGCAGCAGATCCGGTTGCTGGAGACGGAGCGCCGCCTCGAAGAAAGCCGCAACAGCGGCGCTGAAGACTTCTGACGGCGCGCTCAGCCGCCATCGCCGCGAAAGGCGGGAACGACGCTCCGGGCCATCGAGGCCCATCGCGCCGTTCGCGAGCGGATGGCGCGCGCGGCGCATCGCCCGGAGGCGGCGCTCAGCCCGGTTTCGCGCCTGCGATCGCCGGTCTCGCGCCTGCGATTGGTCGTGACGCGCGCGCTCTAATCGCTTAACCGATCGCGGCGGCGCGCTCTGGATTTGGAGGCGGTCCGCAGAGCGAAAGGCGGTTGCGATGAGCGGCGAGCGGTCCCGCGTTCTGATCACTTCGGCGTTGCCCTATATCAACGGCGTGAAGCATCTCGGGAACCTTGTGGGCTCGATGCTGCCCGCGGACGCCTACGCCCGCTTTCTGCGCCAAACCGGCCATGAGGTGCTCTATCTCTGCGCGACCGACGAGCATGGCACGCCGGCAGAGCTCGCCGCGGCCGCCGCCGGCAAGCCGGTCGCCGCGTATTGCGCTGAAATGCATGAGGTGCAGAAAACGCTCGGCGCGGGCTTTCGGCTGTCTTTCGACTGGTTCGGCCGCTCCTCCTCGCCGCAGAACCATGCGCTGACCCAAGCCTTCGCCGGCAAGCTGGCAGAGGCGGGCCTGATCGAAGAGGTGATGGAGCGGCAAGTCTATAGCCTCGGCGACGGCCGCTTTCTGCCGGACCGCTACATCGTCGGCACTTGCCCAAACTGCGGCTATGACCGCGCCCGCGGCGATCAGTGCGAGAACTGCACCAAGCAGCTCGACCCGACGGATCTGATCGAGCCGCGCTCGGCGATCTCCGGCTCGACGGAGCTTGAGGTGCGCGAGACGAAGCATTTGCATCTGCGCCAGAGCCGGATGCGCGATGCGCTGCGCGCCTGGATCGACGCCAAAACCGATTGGCCGATCCTCAGCACCTCGATCGCCAAGAAATGGCTCGACGACGGCGACGGCCTGCAAGATCGCAGCATCACGCGCGATCTGGAATGGGGCGTCCGCGTGAAGAAGGGCGCGGAGGCGTGGCCGGGACTGGAGGACAAGGTCTTCTACGTCTGGTTCGACGCGCCGATCGAATATATCGCCTGCGCCGCCGAGTGGGCGGAGGGGCGGGGCTTGAGCGGCGATGAGGCCGAGGCCGCCTGGCGGCGCTGGTGGCGGACCGACGCCGGCGCGGAGGATGTGCGCTATGTCCAGTTCATGGCGAAGGACAATCTGCCGTTCCACACGCTCAGCTTTCCAGCCACGATCATGGGCTCGGGCGAGCCCTGGAAGCTTGTGGATTACATCAAAGGCTTCAATTGGCTGACTTACGCTGGCGGCAAGTTCTCCACGAGCCAGGGCCGCGGCGTCTTCATGGATCAGGCGCTCGAGATCCTGCCGTCCGATTATTGGCGCTGGTGGCTGCTCGCAAACGCGCCGGAGACATCCGACAGCGATTTCACCTGGGAGGCGTTCCAGGCGGGCGTGAATAAGGATCTGGCGGATGTGCTCGGCAATTTCGTCAGCCGGGTCACGAAATTCTGTCGTTCGAAATTCGGCGAGAGCCTGCCTGAAGGCGGCGCGGCGGGACCGCTCGAGGCGGAGCTTGAAGCCGAGATCGCCGCGCGGCTCGCGGCCTATGAGGCGGCGATGGCGGCGGTGGAGATCCGCCGCTCCGCCGCCGAGTTGAGAGCGCTTTGGGTCGCAGGCAACGAGTATCTTCAAAAAGCGGCGCCATGGGCGGTGTTCAAAGAGGATCCGGACGCCGCCGCGGCGCAGATCCGCACGGCGCTGAACCTGATCCGGCTTTATGCGATCGTCAGCCGGCCGTTCATTCCGGACGCCGCGGACGCGATGCTGAGCGCGTTGAAGCTGACGGAGGCGGAGGCGCCTTGGCCAAGCGACGCCGCGTCGGCGCTCGCCGCGCTTGGGCCGGGGCATGGGTTCGCGACGCCGGACAACCTCTTTGCAAAGATCGACGATTCCGATCGCGACGCCTGGATCGCGCGGTTCGGCGGCGCGGCGTGAGGGCGCCTCGGTCTGGCCCTTCGGGATTATGGCCAAAACGAGGCGAAGCCGCGGCCTTGCGGATGCGGCGAGCTTTCGCAGTCGCAAAATAAGCACGTTTTGATTGCGTATTTCTTTGATCCGCCTGTCGCGATTGATGCTTAATATCTTGAATAAATTGAGATATTTCAGAGATCGTCCGTCGCCCTTCAATGCGCCGGGCATGTTGCGACGCAGCATAGTCATATCCGCCATGCGTCGGGTGACGTTACGAAACCCTGCGCGGCGGGCTATGTCTGAGCGCGTTGGAAGGAAATCTTCACCATCATTTTGAGGAGGGCTCCATGGGCATTCAAAGCGCTGTCGGCGCCTCTGGCGTGATCGATCGGATGATCGAAGGCGCCGCGTCGCCCGCGGGCGTGATCCTGTTGGCCCTGATCGGGCTGATCATGCTCCGTCTCGGTCTGAACGCGATCATCTACGCGAAGGCGGCGGAGCCGGCGACGCCGACGCAGCCGTCTCGCAGCGCCGCGACGGTGGCCGCGCCGCAGCCCGAGCCGATCGTTTACGATCGAGCGGCCTAAGCGCCGCCAGCGGCGCTCGCTCGCCGTCAGCGGCGCCTATTCGCGCGAGCGCGTCTCGCGTCGCCGGTTGCGCATTTCGTTTCGGCGCATCGGCATGGCGTCGATGAGATCGAAGAGCCGCGTGGGCGCCACCGGCGTGGTCTCGCGCAATTTGACGCCAGTGTCTTTGCCGATCAGCAAGACGGCGAAATCACCCTCGTCGACGCCGAACGCGTCTCGGAGCGCGACGGGAGCGATCGTCGTTTCGGCCCGGTCGAGCACGATGCGGTTCGGCAGCACGTAAAGCACCAGAACCTCTCTCTCCCGCAGACCATCCGCCGCGTCGGAAAGCGCTTGGCGTTGCGCTGAGATGTCGGGCGCGTCCCAAGCGGCGCCGAAGACTAGGAGAGGCCGGGCGGACCAGGCGAACTCCGACAGAGGCGCAGCGGAGGCGACGCCGCATGAGACGACGCTCAGCAGGGTGGCGGCGAGAGCGCCCCGTCTGAGCCGCGCGGTGAAGGACTTCCCCATTAGTCGTCGAAGAGATCGACAGAGCGCGGCGCCAGCACCATCATGGTCGGAGCCCGCGGCAGCGTGTCTTTCGAGACGAGCACCGTGCCGCTCTCTTCGAAAACCACATCAAACGCCGCGCCATGGGCTGTGAGGAACCGCTCCAGCGTCGCCGGACCGAAGTAATGCATCGGCAGCACCAGCTTCGCCTCCAGCCGAGCGAGCACTTCGGCCATCTCCGCATGGGTCAGCGTCAGCCCGCCATCGACCGGCGCCATCACCACATCCACAAATCCGATCTCGGCGAAATGCGCGGCGGTCGGCATGTGGTGGAGATGGCCGAGATGCGCGACGCACAGATCGCCGAGCTCGAAGATGAAGATGGAATTCCCGTTCACGCGCATGCCGCCATCCCAATCGCGGACATCGGTGCTGACATTGCGCACTTTGAGATCCGCGACCTCAACGCGGTGCTCGGCGCGCTCACGCTCAGGCGCAGGCCAACCGCGGAGCACGTATTGGATCCGCGGATCCGGGCTCATCGTATAATGCGTCGAATGGGCGTTGTTCATGGTGACGGCGGTCGGCGGGCCGCCCGGACCGGCGTAGCCGGCGTAATCCGTGGCGAGGCTGGCGCCGCCGGGCGTTTGCAGCAGGAACGTCGAATGGGTGACATAGGTGATCGCCAAGGTGTCCGCGGCGATCGCGCCGTCATAGCGCGCAGCGATCACGCGCGCCTCGCCGCCGCGATCGGTGAAGGCCTGGCAGGCGCCGAACGCCAGAGCTTCGTCGCCCGCGCTGAAGAGCGCGGCGCCCGCGATGAGCGCCGCCGCCCAGCGGCGCGCTCGCCCGAACCGGCGCGCCGCCGCGCCCTGTGCTCGCTCCAACCGCGCCGCCCGCTCCGCCATCGCCTCACCCTCCGCGCCGCCTGCGATCCGGGCCGCAGATGACCTATTAACCATCCCCTTGTAGCGTAGCGCATAGTGCGGCGCCGCCAATGGCGCGGACGTCGTCGCCCGCGGCGAGAGGCGAGAACTTCGCGCTCGACGCAAGCGGCGGCGTTTGCTATACGCCGCGCTCTGATGCGATCCGGCGTAGCTCAGCGGTAGAGCAACCGACTGTTAATCGGTTGGCCGTAGGTTCGAATCCTACCGCCGGAGCCATCAGAGCCGCGTTGCGCGTCATGCGCTTTTTCGCGCTACTCCCATGTAAATGACGGTTCGGAACGGGTTCGCGCCGAAGGTGAAGTCCCCGCGGCGCGTTAGGCCTGCTGGGCCGAGGCCGGTCATCTCGCCCGGCGCGAGGCCCGCTTCGCTGAGCTTTCCGCGCATCTCTGATGGTTTGATGAAGAGCTTCGGATCATGCGCGCCCTTGGGCAGCAGGCCGAGCACGTCTTCGGCCATCGTCACAACCGCAAGGCTCGCCAGCGGGTTGCGGTTGATGGTGTCGTAGAGGAAGAGCCCGCCCGGCTTCAGCACGCGGCGCACTTCGGCCAGCACTTGGTCGACATCCGTCACATGCTCCAGCACATCGACGCACACCACCGCGTCGAAGGCGCCGTCCGCATAGGGAAGCGCCTCGCCGACGCCGACCTGATAGTCGATGGCGCGGCCTTCCTGCGCGGCGTGCGCTTTGGCGGCTTCGATCGCCTCGGCCGCCGGGTCGAGCCCGCTGACCACGGCGCCGCGCTCATGCAGCGCCTCGGCCATGAAGCCGCCGGCGCAGCCCAAATCGAGCACCGCTTCGCCGTTCCAGTCGATGAACCGGTCGAACCACCGCAGCCGCGCCGGGACCATGTTTTTGAGCGTTCGCACCCAGCGGATCTCATCCGACCACCACTCCCGCGCGACGGCGTCGTAGATGGTGAGATCGTTTCGGATCGCGGCGCCAGGCGCGGCGGCGGGGAGGGTTTTTTCAGCCTGGGTCGTCGGCGGCGCGGCGTCGGTCATCGGTCCTCCAAAGGCGAAATCTGGGCGCAGCGTAGGGCGTGCGGGCTTTGTAAGCGGTGAAGCGCGCGCCGAACCGCGCCTCAAGGCGGCGTTCCTTCAGCATAGGCGCGGCGAGGCAGTACGCCGTGAGCGCGATGGCCACTGCGAGTTGATCTGGCGTCCAGGTCGGCGCCGTCCAGAGCGTCAGCGCGAAGGCGACGTAAATCGGATGTCGGATCACGCGGAAGAGCCCGGTTTCAGGCATGTCCGGAAAAACCGGATCGACACGCTTCAGCAGCGAGATCCAGCCGAGCGCGCCGGATTGAACCTCAAGCCCAGCATCGAACGTCGCTTTCAGCAGCAACACCCATGTCGCAGCGTAGAGCGCCGTATGCGCGTAGAGCCAGCCGCCAGTCGGCGCGAACCAAACCACGCCGCTCGGCGTCCAAAGCGCGAAAAGGAGCAGCAGTTGAACAGACGCGACGAGCGCGTAAGTCGTCGTAGCGAGACGAGCGCCTTCTCCGCGCGGCGCAAGCCATCCGAGCAAAGCGCCGCCTCGGCGCGTCAGAAGGAGCGAGTGGACGAGTGGAAATTGCAGCAGAAGGGCGGCGTTGGCGAGATACGCCCAAGGCCAGGGCGCGGCGCCGAGGCTGAGGCTCATGCCAAAGAACATTCCTATCACCATCGCGAGCACCGCCGCGGTGAAGAGCGTGTGGGTCGCAAATCCGTAAAGCAGCGCGAGCGTGATGCGGCCGACGCCGGGCGGCGGTTTGAGCGCGCCGTCCACCAGGGTCGCGAGGCGCCGCCCATGGGGCGGTCCAAGCAGTCGTTCAATCAGGCGCGCGATCATCGATAGGGATATGGCGCAACGCTCGATAGCGGCCAGAACGCGTTCAAATGCTTAGACCGTAAACGTTCCGCACCGGCGCGTCGGCGACGCGGGCGCGCGCCGCCTCGATGTTGCGAAGGAAGAGATGGTTCGGGCCGTGAGCGCCGCGCTCGCCCCCTTGAAGCGGTTCGACGACGCGACTGAGCGGGTCATAGAACGCCTCCTCGAAACCGTGGCGCGCCAAGAGGCTGCGCGCAGCGGGGTCCACCGTCTCTATCACCAGAGCGAGCAGCGTCTCTTGGGTCAGGGTCGCCTCCGCGCCCGCCAGCGCCTGTCGCTCATGGCCTTCAAGATCTAGCTTGATCATGGTCGGCGCGCGGCCAGCCAACAGCTCGTCGAGAGTCGCCATCGACGCTTCGCGCCATTGCGTCTCGCTCTCGCTCTCGCTCTCGGTCTCCGCATCCGTGAGCACGCGATTGACGGTGTCGCGGCCATCGCTGAAGCGAACGACGCCCGCTGCGGAGCCGAGCGCCGTCTCATGGATTTCGACCCGCGCCTCGAGCCCATTCGCCGCGATGTTCCGTCGGAGCGCGGCGAGCGCCTGCGGATCAGGCTCGACGCTTAGAGTTTGAGCCCCAGCGGCGCCGGCGGCGAGCAGCGTGTAGGCGCCGATATTGGCGCCCGCATCGACGAAAAGATCGCCTGGTCGCAGCAGATGCAGCGTCAGCGCCATGTCCCGCGGCTCGTGCAGACCGCAATAGATATTGCCGGTCGCGCCGGTCATCCCGCGCCGCGCCACCAGGCGCAGCCCGTCCACCCAGCGCGTCTCAACCTCATCTGAGAGGCGGCTGCGCAACTGCCAGCCAAAATATCGCGCTACGCCGTCCAGCGGACGGCGCCCGCTCAGCGGATGCGCGCGAATGAAGCGCAGCGTGTCGATCGGCGTCATGAGACCTCCCAGCGGCGACGCGGGCGCGTCGTCTTCCGATGGGAAGGTTTCAAGATCGTGTTTCCGCTTCGTTAACCACGCTCAGGAACGAGGCGATCGTCAGAGCCAGACCACGCTTTCGAGGTTGGAGAAGGCGATCTCGTCTCCGGACGCGGTCAGCGTGATCCGGCCCGCCGCATCGGCGCTGAGCGCGGCGCTGCTCGCGCCGACGCTGGCGATCGCGCCACTGGTGACCGAGAGCGTCCAGCCGTTCGTCTGCAGCGTCGTCGCGTTCTGAGAGACGATCGTATCGTCGAGCCCGTTGATGCGGATGAGATCCGCGCCGCCGGCGCCGCCATCGATCACATCGGCGGCGCGGGCGATGATGAATTCGACATCGCCGCGGCGGCGGGCGCCGATCATCAGATCCGCGCCGGCGCCGCCCGCGAACACATCGGCGCCGGCGCCGCCCGAGAGAATGTCCGCGCCCGCGCCGCCGTTCATCGGATCATCGCCGCCGGTTCCGCTCACCAGCGCCGCCGCGCGCGCAAGCATCGCCGCCATGTCGACGCTCGCGCCGTTGAATGTGAAGCTCTCGACGCCGGTCACCGTGTCCCGCCCTTCATCCAGGCCGTCGCCATGATCATGGTCGGTGATCGTGAATGTCTCCGTTGCGCCGTCATAGGAGACGGCGAAATCTGTGAGATCGCCCTGATAAGCGAGAGAGCCTTGATAGCCGCCGCCGACGACGCCGCTTGGCAGCGCGATCAACCCGAACGTTTCGCCGGCGTGAAGGATTTCGCCGTCGTTCGATTGCTCTTCGGCGGCGCGAACGGATGCGTTGGTCGTTGTGACCGCTGTGATCGTCCCGACCGCCGTGTCCTTCCCATTGTAGGTTTGCATGTCGGCGAGCGCCACCGGAGGCGCGCTGAAGCTGTGGGCGAACGCCGCGGTTCCGACGCTTTCGTCGACATTCGTCGCGGTCGTCGCAGAAATCGACGCGCCGACGGCGGCGCTATCGTCGATGGCGATCCACCCGACCGTCTCTGATGGGTGATCGTCCGGAGCGGACTCTTGGTTCTCCAACTTCACTTGAAACGAGCTGGCGTTGACGCTTTGGATCCGATCCGTGACGGCTTCGGCGTCGTTGACGCTTGCGGCCTGGGCCAGCACGACCGGCGCGGCGCCGAAGCTCGCGGCGAAATTGATGGTTTCGAAATCATGGTCGACGCTCGCTGCGCCTGCTTCGATGATCACGCCGTCATCCAAGGTGTGAACGCCGGCCGAGACGGCGAGCCAGGAGACGGTTTCCGCCTGCGCATGCGTTCCGTCGAGGTAGTCCCATTCGTCTAGTTGAAATTCGAAGCCGTTCTCATCGACGTTTCTGACGCGATAGGTGAAAAGATCGCCGTTCGCAGAGTTATGGGACAAGACGACGACAGCGTTGGCGATCGGTCCGTCGAACGCGACGCTGAACCAGTTCCCCGCCGCGCCTTGCGTGAAGGTCTCCGTTCCCGCCTCAAGAATCCTGACGCCTGAGGCGCTGATGACATCATCGCCCGCCCCTCCCGACAGCGTCGTCGAAACCCCATTCGCAGTAAGCTGATCATCGCCGGCGCCGCCCGAGAGGCTCGCATAGGTCGGGAGCGCCGTCAGCACATCGTCGCCTGCGCCGCCGGTCACGGACGTCTCCGAAACGCCGGCATCCGTGAAGACGCCGCCGCCATTCCCCAAGGTCAGCGCTTCGGCGGCGTCGACCACGCTCAGCGTCAGCGTCGTCGGCGCCGAGGTCAGCGTCCCATCTGTCGCGGCGACATACACGGTCGCGCTCGCGCCGGCCTCGAAATCGAAACCGGTTGCGCCGACTTGAAGCTCGGCGCCGACGATTTGCACGCGGTTGTCGCTGATCACCGTTCCGGCGCTGTCGGTGATCACATAAGTGATCGCATCGCCCTCCGCATCGACCGAGGCGAGATCGGCGATTTTCGCGCCTTGCGCCGCGCCCTCTGTCACCGACCCGACCGAGGCGGAGGCGCTTTCCGCCGGTCCAGCGCCGGCGGGCGCGTAATTCGGATCTTGCGTGAGAAGGATCGTCGCGACTTCCGAGCCGTCTTCGCGCGCCCAGAGATTGACCTCATGCACGCCGGCGCTCGCCACGGTCAGCACCGCGGTGTCGTCATCGCCCCATTCAAGCGTCGCGCCGCTCGACCAGCCGATCCCGCCCGTATCGGTCGCGACGACGCCGTTCAGGCCGACATGAACGCTGTTGTTCGTGCCGGAGCCTTCGCCGCGCACATGCACGTAATAGGTTCCGGGCGTGGAGAAATTCACGCGGTAGCTCAGCATCGGCGCGTTCGCCGCAATGTCCGCCGGCGCGTGCCAGCTCGAACCATTGTTCACATCCGTCGTCACGCCCTGGGCGCTGGCGATCCAATTATGCGTCGCGCCGGCGCCGATCCCGGTGTGGCTGTTCGCGTCAAGCACGACGAGCCCGCCGCTCTCCTGAAAACTCGCTGGATAGGTCGCGGTTGGGCTTGATGGCGCGCTGTTCACGAAGCCCGCGATCGCCGCGCCGGGCGCGCCGTTGAAGCTCAGAAGCTCGAAATCGGTGAGGGTGTCGACGCCCTCCGCGCCGGTCAGATCGGTGACGCGATGCGCGCCGCCGCCGAGATCTTCGACTAGATAGTTCGACGCGGGCCCGGCGTAGCGCGCCTCGTCAACGCCGATATCGCCGGTGAGCGTGTCGTTCCCGGCGCCGCCGCTCATCGCAGAGCCCGCGAGATGCGCCGTGATCGCGTCGTCGCCGGTCCCGCCGAGGATCAGCGTCTCCGCGACGCCCTCATCGACGAACACCGCGCCGCCATCGGCGAGGGTCACTGTTTCGGCGGCGTCTCGAACCGTGAAGGTCAGCGCGGTCGGCGCTGAGCTGAGCGCGCCGTCGCTGGCCGCGACATAGACGGTCTGGCTCGCGCCATCCTCGAAGCTGAATCCGCCGGCGCCGACCTGCAGCGCGCTCCCTGACAGCGCGACGCGGCTGTCGGCGATCGCGGTCCCGGACGCGTCGGTGATTTGATAGGTGATCGCATGACCTTGCGCGTCGACCGCTGAAAGATCCGCGAGCGCCGCGCCGGCGCCGGCGCTCTCGTCGATCACCGCGCCAAGCGTCGCGCTCTCGCTCGGACCCGCCCCGCTGGGCGCATAGGCCGCATCCGTCGTCATGATCAGCTTGTCGAAAGACGCGCCGTCCTCGCGCCCCCAAATCGTGATTTCATAGGTTCCTGGCGTCGAAATCGCGACGACGGCGGTGGGATCGTCCGCCCAGCTCGGTCCGGACGGCGCCCAGCTTATTCCCTGGCCGTCGGTGACCGGCGCGCCGCCCACACCGAGATGCACGCTGTTGCCCGAACCATCGCCTGCGCCGCGCAAATGAAAGTAGTATGTGCCCGTCGTCGTGATCGCGACTTGGTAGCTGATCGCCGGCGCTGCGCTGAGGCCGCCCGGGCTCGACCAAAAGCTTCCCGCGTCGAAAGCGGTGCCCATGAAGCCGGCGCTCGGCCCGGCCGCCCAGGCGTTGTCGTCGCCGTCGCGGAGGCTGGCGTAGTTCGGCGCCTCGATCACCACGAGGCCACCGCTCTCCTGATGGACGCCGCCGGCGGTGAGCTTGGCGGTGGGCGCGCTTGGCGCCGTGTTCACGAAGCCCGCGATCGCGGCGCCCGGCGCGCCATTGAAACTCAAAAATTCTATATTCGTCAGTGTGTCGACGCCTTCCGCGCCCGTTAAATCGGTGATGCGGAAGGCGCCGCCGCCCAGATCTTCGACGCGGAAATCGCTGCTGGCGCCGGCGTAGCGCGCCACATCGTCGCCGCCGCCGCCGCTCAGCGTATCGTCGCCGGCGGCGCCGGTGAGCGCGTCGTCGCCGGCGCCGCCCGTGAGCGCGTCGTCGCCGCCAAGACCGAAGAGCGTCGCGCCCGCATCGGCGCCGACGATCGCATCCGCGCCCGCGCCGCCCGTGATCGCGCTCTCCGCGACGCCCGCATCGGTGAACGCGCCAGCGACCGTCAGCGCCTCGGCCTCGTCCTGCACCGCGATGGAGACTGTTTGGGTTCCAGTGTTGAGGCCGTCCGAGCTCTCGATGGTGATGCTGTGGCTGGTCGCCGTCTCGAAATCGAGGCTCCGCCCGGTCGCCAGCGACACCGCCCCGGTGGTCGCGTCGATCTCGAACAAGCCGCCGGCGTCGTTGGTCAGGCTGTAACTGATCAGCGCGCCGGCGCCGTCCAGATCGGTCGCCGCGGCGGTGAGGATCACGGCGCTGTCGGAGGCGCTTTCGCTGGCCGCTGCGGCGGCGGCGCTGATGAAAATCTGGCCGCTGTCGTTTTCGTTCGTCACGGCGATGGCGACGATTTGGGCGGCTGTGTTGAGGCCGTCCGAGCTCTCGATGGTGATGCTGTGGCTGGTCGCCGTCTCAAAATCGAGGCTCCGCCCCGCGGCGAGCGACACCGCGCCGGTGTTCGCCTCGATCTCGAAGAGCCCGCCCGCGTCGTTGATGAGGCGATAGGTGATCGGCTCGCCGGTGGCGTCCGCATCTGTGGCGGCCGCGCGGTAGATCACCGCGCTGTCATCGGTCGCCTCGGAGATCGACGCCGCGCCGCCCGAGGTGAAGACCGGACTGATGTCGTTCGCATCCGTGACCGTGACCGTGATCGCGCCATCGACAAAGGCGCCGGCGTCGTCGATGGCGCGGAGAGAGAGCGTGTGGCTCTGCGCCGTCTCGAAATCGAGCGTCGCGCCCGGCGCGAGCTGGAGCTGATCGCCTGATGCGATGAAGAGCCCTGAGGGATCGGACAGGATCTCGAAACGATGCGCATCGCTTGGGTCGGGATCGCTGGCGGCGAGCGTT
This sequence comes from Pseudomonadota bacterium, assembly GCA_038530925.1. Lineage (GTDB taxonomy): Bacteria > Pseudomonadota > Alphaproteobacteria > Rhodobacterales > Rhodobacteraceae > JALEGB01. The sequence goes on along the minus strand of JBCBCG010000004.1, from coordinate 31,728 downwards.
GCGACCACCGCGCCGGGCGCCGCCGTCTCCGCGATGACGCCGCCGGTCGCGCCGAGCGCGGTTGGAGCCTGGTTCTCCTGAACGTCGAGCACGGCGATATCAAGGCTTTGGCGCGCGCTGTGGATCCCATCGGAGACGCGGACGGCGATTTGATGCGCCGGCGCGGTTTCGAAATCGAGCGCGCGGCCTGGCGCGAGGGAGACGACGCCGGTGTTTGGATCGATTTGAAAGAGGCCGTCCGCATTCTCCGAAAGGCTGTAGGAAAGCGGCTCTTGCGCGCCGTCCGGGTCTCGCGCGGCGATGCGATGGAGGGGGGCGCCGGGCGCAATGTCCTCACGCGCCGCGATCAGGGGCGCCGCGGCGAAGATCGGCGCTTCGTCGTTGATCGCGGTTGCTTTGGTGTCCAGCTCGAGGGACGGCGCCGGCGCTGCGGCCGACGGCGCAGCGGCGAGCGCCGCGCGCTCAGCGGTGATGGGGCCGGTTGTCTCGGCGATCGCCGCGCCGGCTTCGGACCGCGCGCCGATCACGCCGATCACGCCGATCGCGCCGTCGCGCGGCGCGCGCGCCGTCTCGCCCGTCGTTTCCTCGCCAGTCTCGCTCGGGAGGGCGCCGGGCGTGGTTGAGGCCTTAGGAGCGCCGTCTGCGGCGGCGTCCTCCGGCGCGTCGGCGGCGGGCTCGAGCGCCCCGCGGCGCGCCGCCTCATCGAAGAACAACGCCTCCGCCAGCGGGCCCAACTCCTCGATCGCGGAGATCTCTTCGGCGGCGCGGATCGAGCCTTGCGAGAACGCCGCGGACGCGGACAGGCTTTCGTCAGCGGCGTCTCGCGCCGGTTCGCGCGGCGGCGTTTCGGCGTCGGAGGCGCTGGCCTTTTCGGCCGCCGCGCCGAGCGCGCTCGGCGCTTCAAGCGCGCCGTCATGGAGCGCAGAGCGCGCGGCGGCCGCGGCCGGCGTCGTCGCTGCGACGGGCGCCGCGAGGCCGATGCTGTAGACGGCGCCGAAACCGGCGATCGCGAGATCTTCCTCGCCCGCGCCGGCGCGCCGGCGCGCCGCTAGGAAGATCTCAGCGCCGCTCTGGGGCTCCGCCGACATGGGCTCCGTGAGCGTTTCCTCAAGATCGGCGCCGTCACCCTTGCGGTCATCCATCGAGCGCCCTCCTCCGTCGGAGGTGAATTATTGGTTCATGGCCGTGAATTTGACATTAAGTTCTGAGATTAACGCGAAATTTACTTGAGGATATTTTTTATTTCGAAAGTCTTCCCTCGCTATAGTGCCTAGCGGTTTGCGGCGCAGGCGAAGGGAGGCGCCGATGGCGGTGAGCGACATCGAGGGATCGGCGCGCCGACGCGTCAGCCGAACGCCGCGCGGCGCGGCGCCTTTCGCGAGGCGGCGCGCGGGGTTTGGCGCGGGGTTTGGCGGGGGGCCTGGCTCGGCTGTGCTCGCCGCGAGCCTGGTCCTAAACCTCCTCGGCCTCGCGCTGCCGATCGCGACGCTGCATGTCTATGACCGGGTTCTGCCCAACGCCGCGGTGGAGACGCTGTGGCTCTTGACGCTGGGCCTCATGATTATCGCGCTGCTGGAATTCGCGCTGCGCTCGCTGCAAAGCGCTGTGCTCGCGCCGCAGGCGGCTTGGACCGCCGCCGCTCGCAAAACCGCGGTGCTGCGCGGCCTCTTGACGGCGCCCGCCCGGGATGACGACGAGAGCCCAGACGCGATCCTCGAGCGGCTCGCCGCGATCGACCAGCACGCCGCTTACGAAGGCGCGCCCACGCGTTTGGCGCTGCTCGAAGCGCCCTTCGCGCTGACCGCCATCGGCGTGATCGCGTTGATCGCCGGGCCGTTGGCGCTGGCGCCGCTTGCTGTGATCCTGCTTCTTCTCATCGCGCTGGCCGCGCTTGGCCGAGACGCCGCCGCGCATGCGCGCGCGCGCCGGCGCGAAGCCTTGCTGTCGCGCGCCTTTCTTTCCGAGACGGTGCGCGCGATCGAAAGCGTCAAGGCTCACGCGCTCGAGGCGCTTCTGCTGCGCCGCCATGAGAGCCTGCTCCGCGACGCCGCGCGGGAGCCGGCGGAGGCGGCGCGCGTGGCGACCCGGTTCCAACGCGTGACGGCGCTGTTCGGCGCTCTGTGCTTCTCGGTCACGCTGCTGGTGGGCGCGATCATGGCGATGGAGGGCGCGCTCAGCCTCGGCGCGTTGGCGGCCTCGACGCTGCTCGCCGGGCGCGCGGCGCAGCCTGCGCTCCGCGCCGCGGGCGCATGGCGCGAAATCCGGCAAGCCGAGGCCGCCGCCGCTGAGGCCGCCGCCGCTGAGGCCGCGGCTGCGGAGGCCGCCGCCGGTGCCGAGCGCGTCGTCGCGCCTGTCGAGGCCGCGGGGCGCGAAGAGAGGGCCGCGCCGGCGTTGGATCGGGGCTCGGCCGCGTGGGCGCCGCAGGTCGGCCTCGCCGCCGATCCGGCGCGCGCTCTGCCGCGCGGCGCGCTCATCATCCTGCGCGGCGGCGATGCGGCGCGGCGCACGGCGTTCCTGGAGGAGGCCGCCGGTCTGCGCGCCGGCGCCAGCCTGCTTCTCGACGGCGTTCCCGCCGCCGCCGCGCGTGAGGCGAGCCCGGGGCGCTGCGGGTTCACGCCGCGCGCGCCGGTCTTGTTCTCAGGCTCTATGCTCGAGAACCTCACGGGGTTCGGCGCGGCGGCCGAGCAAGGCGAGGCGCTGCGCATCGCCGCGGCGCTGGGGCTTGACGCGGATCTGCGTCTCGCGCCGGAGGGCTGGGAGGCGCGGTATGACGACGGCGCGGGCGCGCGTCTTTCCGCAAGCGCGATCAAGAAGATCGCCTTGGCCCGAACGCTCGCCAGCGGCGCAGGCCTGCTGGTGTTGGACGCGCCGGTGGCGGGACTTGATCCGAACGCGGCCGCCGCTGCGATCGAGGCGGTGCGCGCGTTGAAGGGGCGCGCGACGATCCTGGCGGCGAGCGAGGCGCCGGCGCTGGTCGCGGCGGCGACGGCGGTCCTCTCGCTTGACGACGTGGCGACCGCTGAGAGCGCGCCGTCATGACGGGCGCCGTCCCCAGCGCCGCGCCCGAGCGCGTCGAGCCTCAGGCGAGGCCGGCTTTCGCGGCGCCTCAGGCGGATCCGGCGCCGCTCGCGCTCTCAGGCTCGGCGGCGTACCGCGCCTCCGGCCGCGCGGCGCGTCAGGAAGAGGCGGAGTGGGCGGCGTCGCCCTATGAACAGGCGCTCCCGCTCGCGCTCGATGCGCTCGATTGGCGCGGCGAGGCCCGGGCTCTGCTCGAAGCGGCGCCCCATAACGCGCCCATCGTCGATGCGGCGGGCTTTCAAGCGACGCTGGAACGGCTCGGCCTCGGCGTCGAGGCGGCGGATCTGTCGCTGCGACGCGGCTGCGCGGGCGAGTTTCCGGTGCTTTATGAGACGAGACGCGGCCTTCGCCTGGCGCTGGGGCGGCGGGTGGATGGGCGTCTCGACGCGGTTCTGATCGAGGCGGGCGCAGAGCCGGCGCCGCGCGCCGTCGCGCCGCCGCGGGGAACCGCGCGCCGGCTGATCCTGTCGCCCGCGCCATCGCTGAGCGCTTCGGGCGAGGGCGCTCCGCGGGCGGGCGCGTCATGGTTGTCGGGCTTCTTGGCCACGCTGCGCGATCCGATCATCGGCCTTCTTTGCCTGACATTCGCGCTCAATCTGCTCGCGCTAGCGACGCCGCTTTACGCCATGGCGGCGTACAACCTCGTGATCCCGAGCCGCGCGATCGACACGCTGTTCTTCGCGACGCTGATGCTCGGCGCGGCGCTGTTGGCCGAAGACGCGCTGCGGCGTCTGCGCGGGCGGCTGACGGCGTCGCTGGCCGAGCGTCTGCATCACGGCGTGGTGGGCGCGGCCTTCTCGGCGCTGATCGCCGCCCCGCTCTCGCGGCTTGAGGCGGCGCCGCAAGGCGCGCAGCTCGCGCGACTTCGCCGTTTCGAGGGGCTCTCCGCGCCGCTGGGCGGGCCGCTTGGCGCGGCGCTGCTCGACGCGCCGTTCGCTCTGATCTTCATCGCCGTCATCGCCGCGCTCGCCGGGCCGCTGGCGCTGATCCCGATCGCGCTCGGCGCGGCGTTGGCGCTTGCCGCGGCGCTCTGCGCGGGCGGCGCGCGCCGGGCGGAGGCGGAGCGGGCGGCGGCGCGGCGCGAAGCGCAGGATCTGGCGCGGGAGACGGCGCGGCTGCGGCGAGATCTCCGCGCCGCGGGCGCGGAGGGCGCGTGGCTCGCGCGGCTTGACCGGGCTTTCGCGGCGGAGGCGGATTGGAGCGGGCGGCGCGACGCCGCAGAGCAGATCGCCGGCCACGCCGCGCAAAGCGCCGTCGTCGTCGCCGCCGCGGCGATGCTGGCCTTCGGCGCGCTTGCGGTGATCGCCAGCGATCTGACCATCGGCGCGCTCATCGCTGTGATTATGCTCATGTGGAAGGCGTTGTCGCCGTTTCAGACGCTCTTCGCCGCGCTCCCGCGGCTGCGTGCGGGCCGCGAGGACGCTGCGATGCTGGATCAGTTGATGCGCTCGCCGCAGGAGCGCGCCGCGCCGCCGCGCGCGGCCCTTCGGTCGCCTTCGGCGTTCGTCTCGCCCGCGCCGTCCCTCGCTAGCGACGCGGAGCTTGGGGCGCTCGCCTTCGACGGCGTCAGCTATCGCCCGCCCGGCGCGCGTGATTTCGCGCTGCGCGGCGTCAGCTTCGCGCTCGCGCCGGGTGAGCGGCTCGGGATCATGGGCGCCGGCGGCGCGGGACGGAGCACGCTGCTTCGCCTTTCGCTGGGGCTCGCCGAGCCCACCCTCGGCGCCGTGGCCGCAGGCGGCGCGCCGCTGGCGCAACACCGGCTCGCGGCCCATCGCAGCGCCTGCGCCTTCGCGCCCGAGACGCCTGCGCTTCCCGACGAGCCGCTTTGCGAGCTTTTCCGCGTGCTGCGCCATGATCTGACCGAGGCCGAGATCGAGATGGCGCTCGACGCTTTGGAGACGCCGCTCGATCCAGCGCTGTTCCCGGGCGGGCTGGCGACGCGGCTGACGCCGGCGCGCCAAGAGCGGCTCGGCGTCTCGCTGTTGCAGCGGATCAGCATCGCCCGCGCGCTGCTTGCGGGGCGGCGCTACCTTCTGCTCGATGAGCCGACGGCGCAGCTCGATGCGCCCGCGCGCGCGGCCCTTCTCGGCCAGCTCGCCGCGCGGCGCGGCCCGACGACGCTGATCGCCAGCAACGACGCCGACGCGCTTCGGCTTTGCGATAAGGTCTTGGCGCTCGCCCAAGGGCGCGCCGCCGCCTTCGGCCCACCTGAAGCGGTGTTCGGCGCGCTTGGCTCCGACGCAGGCGAGGGCGGCGGCGGTTAACCGAACATCCCAACGAAATCTTTTCGACTGAGCCTGTAGCCTTCCCAACGGTTTTGTTCGGCGCGCCAGAGAGCTGCGCGCTAGGGCGACGAAGGAGCGGCGGATGAGCGGCGCGTGGAGCGGTCCGTTCCGGAACACCCCGGCGGAGACGGCGCGCCGGAGCGCCCGCCGCCGACGTCAGGCGGCGCTCGGCCGGATCGCCTGGCGGCGCCGGGGCTTGGGCGTCGCCGCGCTCTTCATCGCCGCCGCGGTGGCGCTGGGCGCCGCGGCCCCGATCCGCCCGCAAGCGAGCGCGCCCGGGGCGCTCGTGACCGAACAGGAAATGGTGATGCTGCGCGATTTCGCCGGCGGCGACGTGGCGGAGATCCTGGTCGCTCCCGGCGAGGACGTGGCCGCGGGCGCGCCGATCTTACGGCTCGATGGGGAGATGGCGGCGGCGGAGATCGAGCGGCTCGCCACGCGCCGCGCGCATCTGGCGCTGCGCCGCGACCGCTTCGCCGCCTTGCTCGCCGACGCGTCGTTCCAGCCGGCGCCGGACCCGTGGCTTCGGCCGAGCCATGTCACAGAGGCGCTTCGGCTTTTCGATGCGGAGGCGGCTGAGGCCGCGCATGCGGACGCGTCGCGCGCCGCGGAGATCGTCGAAGCGGAGGCGGAGGCGGGTTCGGCGCGCGCAGGCGCGGCGGGGCTCGCGGCGGTGGCCAAGGCGCATGGCGAGCGCCTGGCGATGGCCGAGCGTCTCGCGGCGAGCGGGGCGGGCTCGCGCCGCGCGACGCTTGAGGCGCAGGCCGAACTCGCCGGCGCCGAAGCGCGGCTCGCCGAGCTTCAGGGGCGCGGCGCCGCCGCCGCCAGCGCGGCGCTCCGGCTTAAGAGCGCGGGGCTCGCCGACCGCGCGCGTCGCCGCGCCGCGTGGTCCGCCGCGATCGCAGAGGCGGAGACGGAGCTGAGCGACATCGAAGCGCGCCTCGCCGACGCCGAGGCGCGGGCGGAGCGGCTGGTGGCGACGGCGCCGATCGCCGGACGCGTGCTTGAGCTGGGCGCCGCCACCGCGGGCGACGCCATCGCGCCGGGCGGGCTTGTCGCCACCATCGTGCCCGCGGGCGCGGAGGGCGCGCCGGAGCTCATCGCGGAGATCCGCATCGCGCCGCGGGATGTGGGCTACATCGCGGAAGGCGCGCCGGTGCGCGTCGCAGTCTCCGCCTTCGACAAGACGCTGTTCGGCGAGATCGAGGGCGCGCTCCGCTCCATCTCGCCCAGCACGCTCTTCGACCGCGACGGAGCGCCCTATTACCGCGGCGAAGTGAGCCTGCCGGCCCGCAGCGCCGCCCTCGGCGCGCGCCAGTTCGATCTCGCGCCGGGGATGACTGTGGAGGCGCGCATCGCCCTCGGCGAGCGCTCGCTTCTGAACTACATGCTCCGCCCGCTCTCCCATTCGCTTGACGCGGCCTTCCGTGAGCGCTGAGTAAGGTTCGAGCGGGTTTCAACGCGAAGGACGCGCGGCGCATGGCGAGCGGCGAGGAGCAGGCGACGGCGGAGCCGAGCCTCGAGGAGACCGCCGCTTGGGCGGAGACGCTTTACGCCGGCGCGGCGGACAAGGCGGGCGCGCCGATGGCGGCGCATGCGCGACGCGTCGCGGAGCAGCTTAGCACGCTGTTTCCGCAAGCGCTTGAGGCGGAGCGCCATGCCGCTTGGCTGCATGATGTCCTTGAGGACGGCCATGCGAGCGCCGACGAGATCGCAGCGCGGGGTTACAGCGCGCGTGTGATCGAATTGGTCGAGGCCGTGAGCCGCCGGCGCGATCTAACCTACCAGAATTGGATCGATGCGATCGCCGCCTCCGGCGATGCGGGCGCGATCCGGATCAAGCTCGCCGATCTCAGTGACAATCTCGATCCCGAGCGCCTCGCCGCGCTGCCGCAAGAGACGGCGGCGCGGCTCTCCAAACGCTACGCGCGCGCGCAGGAGACGCTGCTCGCGGCGCTGAGCCGCCTCACTTAGCGGTCATTCCGCCGCCTGGGCCGGCGCCCGCTCCACCTGAACGCTCTGGCCGGAAAACGCCGCGTTGCCGGTGAGCGGATCGATCGCTTGCTCATCGGTCAGATCATTCACGCTGACGCCCGGCGCGAGTTCTTGCGCCACGGAGAGGCGCACGCCCTCGCGCCCATGCCCATAGCCATGGGGGATGCATACGACGCCCGGCGCGAGGCCGTCGCTGATCTCCGCCGGCAGGGTGATGGCGCCGACCCGGCTGCTGACGCGGACGAGATCGCCCTCGCCGACGCCGAGCCGCGCCGCGTCATCGACATTGAGCATCGCCGTGCAGCGGCTCTTGCCCTTCACCAAACGGCGACTGTTGTGCAGCCAGGAATTGTCGTCGCGCACCTGGCGCCGTCCGATCAGCTCGAAGCGGTCCGCCTCGCGGGACTGCGGCGCCGCCGCGAGAACGGCGCCGAGCGCCTCGGTGAAGAGCGCCGGCGCAAGCGCGATCTTGCCGTCTTCGGTGCGGAGCTTCTCTGGCAAGCCCGGCCTGAGCGGGCCGAGATCGACGCCGCTCGGCTCGGCGAGAAGGCGCTCGAAGGTGACGGCGAGGCTGGGATCCTCAAGCTTATCCGGCGCGTAAGGCCCGGCGGCGAGCGCCATGGCGAGCGCCTGTTCAGGCGTGACGATGGTCGCATCGTTTCGACCTTTCAGCCGCGCCGCCAAGAGCTGCAGAATCTCATAATCGCGCTTCTGCTCCGGTCCGATCTCGAAAACCGCCGGCGAGTATTTCGCCGTGTTGCGCACCGCGAGGTTATGAAAGGCGATGTCGTAATGGCTGGCCTCGAGCCCTGTGGCAGGCGGTAAGATCAGATCCGCATGTCGCGTCGTCTCGTTGAGATAGATGTCAATCGAGACCATGAACTCGAGCTGGCCGAAGGCGCGGTCGAGCCGGCCGCCGTTCGGCGTTGAGAGCACAGGGTTGCCGGCGAAGGTGACGAGCCCGCGGATCGGCCCGACATCGCCTGCGCCGTCCGCCGGCGCGTCTTCGATCTCTTCGGCGAGCGCGGCGACCGGTAGTTGGCCGTCGAACTCGGGCAGGCCGCGCACCATGCTCCGCCAGCGCGCGAAGGCGTGGGTGGTCGGCTTGGCGCCGACATTTGGAACCGCCGGATCCGCCAGCATCGCGCCGCCCGGCGCGTCAAAGTTCCCGGTCGCGATGTTGAGCGCGTAAATCAGCCATTTGCAGAGCCCGCCATGGGCCTGGACCGAAACGCCCATCCGGCCATAGACGACCGCGCGCTCCGCCGCGGCGAACGCTTCGGCGAGCCGCCGGATCTCCGCCGCCGCGACGCCAGTCTCCGCCTCGGCGCGCTCCAAGCTCGCCGGCGCGAGCGCGGCGCGGAGTTCGTCCCAGCCTTGCGCGAGCGCGGCCATGCGCCCAGGCCGGCCGAGATCGTTCGTCAGGATGTGATTGAGCATCGCCGCCAGCAGGAACACATCCGAGCCCGGCCGGATGAAATGATGCTCTGCGGCCAGCCGCGCCGTCTCGGTGCGTCGCGGATCGATCAGCACGAGCTTGCCGCCGCGCGCCGCCAGCGCTTTCAGCCGCTCATCGACGCCAGGCGCGGTCATCAAGCTGCCGTTCGAAGCGCTCGGGTTCGCGCCGAGCATCAGCATGAAATCCGTGCGGTCGATATCCGGCACGGGCAAGAGCTGGCTGTGGCCGAGCATGAAGGTCGAGGCGAAATGATGCGGCAGCTGATCGGTCGAGGTCGCGGTGAAGACGCGTCGCGAGCCGATGGCGCGCAGCACCTCCTTATTGAAGAGCATCGCGCCGAGATTGTGCACATTCGGATTGCCGAGAAAGGCGGCGACCGAGGCCTCGCCATGGCGCGCCTGCACGGCGCGGATCCCTGTCGCGGCGAGGCTCAGCGCTTCGTCCCAGCCGATCTCCTCCCAGGCGCCGCCGCTGGTTTTGCGGAGCGGCTGGCGCAGTCGGTCGGGATCCTCATGGATGTCTTTGAGCGCCACGGCCTTGGGGCAGATATGGCCGCGGCTGAGCGGGTCGTTCTTGTCGCCGCGGATCGAAGCGACGGTTCCGCCGATGGTTTCGATCTCCAGCCCGCAAATGGCCTCGCAGAGCGGGCAGGCGCGGTGGTGGAGGCGGCGCTCTTCCGGCGCGGCGCCGTGCGAATCCTGCGCTGACGACATGAGGGGCCCTCCCGCGGTGTCTCTTCCCGGGCGCGGCGCCTCTCCGGGCGCTCGCGCTGCGAGGCGAAGCGTCGCACGCCGCGCAGGGCGGCGCCAGCGCCTTTACGCGGGCTGCGCCGCCGCCTCAGAGGTTTGCGGCTGCGTCGTCTTCGCCGGCGCGGCTTTGGGGCGGCCCACCAACAGGCTGTAGATCGGCGGCGTGAAAAAGAGCGAGACGATCGTGGAGAGCAGCACGCCGCCCGCCACCGCCATCGCGAAAGGCGGCCAGAACCCGCCTCCGCCCAGGATCAGCGGCAAGAACCCGCCGAAGGTCGTCAGCGTCGTCGAGACGATATGGCGCGTCGAGCCCATCACGACATTCGCGATCGCGTCGGGCTCGCCGCGTGCCGCGGCGGGATCCTGCTGCAGGCCCGTCATGATGATGATCGCCGCGTTGATCGAGACGCCGATGGAGCCGATCACGCCGATCAGCGCCTGGATGCCGAACGGATATTGAAACACCGCCAGCGCCAGCATGCTGAGCCCGGCTGAGAGGATCGCCACCACGCCGGCCACCGCCGAGAGCCGCCAGGAGTTGAAGGTCAGCAGGATGGTGGCGATGGTCAGCGCCATCACCAGGCTCACCGAACTCATCAAATTGGTGACGGTCTCGTCGCGCGCGTCGGAATCGCCGCCCCATTCGAAGGCGTAGCCGGGCGGCAGCGCGATCGGGTTCTCCGCGAGATCGCGGCGGAAGACGTTCAGCGCCGCCTCGGGCAGAACGCCGAGCTGCAGGAACCCGCGGATGGTGTTGGCGCGCTCTCCGTCGAAACGGTTGATTTGGCTCTGCGCCGGCTCGAGCGTGAAGGCGCCGAGCGCGGAGAGCGGCACGCCGGGGTCCGCGCCTTGCGCCGCGCGCGCGGCGGCGTCGTTTGGCAAGACGCGCAGGGCTGCGATCCGGTCGGCGGCGGCGCGGTCTTCGGCGGCGATCCGCACGCGCACCGGCAGCTGCTCCGAGCCCTCCAGCAGCGATCCGCCTTCAACGCCTTCGATCAGCGTCTCAAGCTGGCGCGCCACCGCGCCGAGGGTGAGCCCGGCGAGGCGCACCTTGTCCTCGTCAAGCGACAGCGTCAGCTTCGGGGCGCCGCCCGAAAAGCTCGCCCAGGCGTGCGTCACGCCAGGCGTCGCCGCCATGCGCGCCGTCGCCTCCTCGCCGAGCGCCGTGAGCACCCGCAGATCGGGACCGGTGATCCGCATCTCGATGGGCGCGTCGACCGGCGGGCCTTGAATAAGGCCGCGCACCAGAACTCGCGCTTCGGGCACGCTTTCATCGAGCTCGGCTTGCAGCGCGGGCACGAGACGCTCCGTCGCCTCGGGGCTGGCCGTGGTGACGAGCGCTTGGGCGAACTCCGGCTGACGATCGTTTTGCGGGATCAGATTGTAGTAGAAGCCGGGCGCGCTGCCGCCGATCACCCATTGCACAAAGCGCACATCCGGCGCTGCGCGCAGCGTCTCATCCACTTTCAGCGCCGCCGTCTCGGTCGCGTCGATGGCGGCACCGCGGGGCAGATAGATCTGCACATGGAATTGGTTGCGGTCGGTCTCCGGGAAGAATTGCGACACGAGCGTCGGCGCCGCGAGAAAGCCGAGGATCGCCGGCGAGGCCGCGATCGCCGCCGCCAGAACGCGCCAGCGCAGCGACAGCTTCAGCAGCCACCGATAGGCGTTCCACAGCGGTCCGTCCTCGACGCGCCGATCCGCGCCGCCGTCTCGCAGGATGAAGCCCGCCAGCGCCGGCGTGACCGTCAACGCCAGGAACAGCGACGAGCCGAGCATCACGATCACCGCGATCGCGATCGAGCCCACGAAATCGCCCGCCGGCCCTGGCAGCAGCGCCATCGGCATGAAGGCGAGCACCGTCGTCGCCGTCGAGGCGAGCAGCGGCACGGCGAGCCGGCGCACCGCGAGCCCGATCGCCGCGAGCCGCGGCATGCCTTTCTGCAGCCGCCGCCGGATCTCGTCCGTCATCACGATCGCGCCGTCGACCAAAAGCCCGAGCGCCACGATGAGCCCGGTCACGGACATCTGATGGATCACGACGCCGACGAGCTGCAGGATGAAGATCGACAGCAGGCTGGTGAGCGGCAGGATCAGCGCCACGATCAGCGCGGCGCGCCAGCCGAGCGTCACCAGCAGCACGGCCACGACCAGCCCGACGCCGATGAGCATATTGATCGCAAGATCGGAGAGGCGCTCGAAGGTGTAGGCGCTTTGATCGAAGGTTTGGCGCAGCGTCAGACCGTCCGGCAATTCGGCGCGGAACGCCTCCGCAAGGCGCTGAACGCGCTCCATCCAGGCGTCGACCTGGAGCTTCGGCGTCATGCGCGCGGCGATCAGGATCGCCCGCTCGCCTTCGGCGTAAGCGATTTCTTCGGCGGGCTGACGCACGGAGCGGCTGACCGAGGCGACATCGCCGAGCCGCGTGATCGGCGCGCCCTCGACGCCGGTCGCGCCGGTGATGATCGGGATCGCGCGGATGCGTTCGAGGTCCCTGATCTCGCCTTCGATCTCTAAAAGATAATCGACCGATGCGCCGCGGACGCGGCCCGCGCGCACTTTCGCGTCCGCCGCCGTGATCGCGGCCGACACTTGGTCCGGCGTCAATCCCAGGAAAGAGAGGCGCGTCTGATCGACCTCGACAAGGATCTCTTCACGCCCCTCGCCGTAAAGCTGAACCAGCGCCGCGTTCGCGTTCGCGCGCAGCATGTCCTGAAAGCGCTCGGCGTAACGCGTCATCACGCTCAGCGGGATATCACGCTCGCCGTTCTGCGTCGGCTCGAGCGCGAAAATCGCGGTGAAGGCGTCGGCGCGGTCATTGTCGAATTCAGGCGCGCTCGCTTCGGGCGGCAGCAGAACGGCGGCGTCGCTCAGCGCGTCGCGGATCTCGGACCAGACCTGCTCAAGCCGGCTTTCGGGAATAAACTCCGACAACGCGATTTGAACCGATGAGACGCCGGTGCTGGAGGTCGATTTGAGCTCCTTGATCTCCGGGATCGTTTGCAACTCCGCCTCGATCACCTCCGTCACCAGCGCTTCGACCCGCGCCGGATCCGCGCCCGGCAAGACGGTCAGCACATTGGCGAAGAGGTTGGTGATCGTAGGATCTTCCTGGCGGCCGATGGTCGAGAAGGCCAGCGCGCCAAGCGAGACGACCATCAGCACCACGAGGCTGAAGATGCGCTTTTGACGATAAAGCAACGTCGTGAGAGACCGGCTTTCCCGCGCTTCCAGCGCGGCGTAGTCCGTCGACGCGAACTCGCGAGGCGTGTCGTTTGAGGACATCGGACCACCCTTGATGAGGCGCGCCGGCGCGGCCGGCGCGGTGAGAGACGAGCGTTAGGCGCCTGACCCGGTTTCGAACCGGCGCCACCGTCAGCGCAGATTGCGCTCGGCGATGCGCGCCGGCGCTGCGTCCGCGCTGAAACCGGCGCTCTGATCGTCCGCCGGATCGAGCGGCGCGCTGTTCAGCATGGGGCGCACCTCTTGACCGCGGGCGACGCGGTTGACGCCCGAGACGATCACCGTCGCGCCGTCGCTGAGCGTGCCGCCGACGAACACGCGCTGCTCGTGCACATGGATCGGCGTCACCGCCTCTTGGGCGACGCGCCAGACCGGATCGCCTTCAACATTCGGATCCGCCGGATCGGCTTTCACCGTGTAGACCGTCCAAAGGCCTTTCGAGCCTTCCTGAAGCGCGGCGAGCGGCAGCCAGACGCCGCGCGCGGCGACCTCGCGATCGCGCGCGAGCCGCACGATCTGGCCTGACGGCGCGCGAACCGCGCCCGTCTCAGCGTCAGCGGCCTGAGCCGCGCCGAGATCGACGGCGCCGCTCAGGTCGAAAAGCGCGTCGACCGTGCGCGTCATCGGCGCGAGATCCGGACGCAGAGCGATCAGGGTCGCCTCCACCTCGTCGCCTCTGATCGCGAGCGGATAGCGCGCGCCGATCTCGAGTTCCGCGGCGCGCTCCGGCGGCAGGCCGATGCGCGCGCGCGGCGCGCCGACCTCGAGCAGCCGCGCGACGAGCCGGCCGGGCTGCGCCACCGCGCCCGGATCCATCGCCCGCGCCGCGATCAGCCCCGCGAAGGGCGCCGTCAAAGCGGATTTCTCGACATCGATCTCCAGCCCGCGGATCTGCGCTTCGATCGAGGCGATCTGGGCTTTCAGCGCGGTTTCGCTGGCTTGGGCCTCGTCAAAGCGCTGTTCGGAGGCGAAGCCCTTGTTGCTGAGGTTCTCTTGACGCGAGCGTGTTCGGATCGCCAGCTCAAGTTCGGTCTCGGCGCGGGTCTTCTCCGCCGCCAGGCGGTCGCGCTCCGCCTCAAGCGCGCGCGCGTCGATGCGCGCGATGAGATCGCCTTCGGCGACGCGGTCGCCTTCCTCCACAGCGATCTCAAGCACCAGGCCGGCGCGCTCGAAGGTCAGATCCGTCTCACGCGCGGTTTCGATCCGTCCGGCGAAGCGGTCGGTGACGGCGTAGCTGTCCTCCAGCGCGACCACGCGCGCTTCAACGGGCAAGGGCGGACGCGGCGGCGGGCCTTGAACCGCCTCGGCGCGCGCATAGAGCGCTTGGAGCGCGACCGCGCCTCCGAAGGCGACGCTGGCGGCCACCGCCGCTGCGACGCCGTAGGCTCCGGCGGCGCGCAGCACGCCGCGGTTGCGGCTTGGTCTCGTATCCTGAGCGCTCATAACGTTAACCTTCCACCCTCGTTCTTGCGATACCGTCGTTCTGCGGCGCGCGTCGCTGCGGCGGAGCGATCCGGACGCTCCTGGGTCCGGATGCTTGGACTCGCCGCCGGCGCGCCTTATGTTACATTCTCTAACATCGCCGAGTTAATGCTTCTAACATTGAAGGCAAGCGTTTCTTGTGAAAAAATTGCGACGAAGACGGCGGGGCGCGACGCCGCCTTGCGAAGACGCCCGGCCGGCTTTGCAGCGCCCCGGCGGAGACAGAGGGAAGGAGCGCCGCCTTTGAAAGGGTCGGACGACAGCGCGAAGCCTTATCATCACGGTTCCTTGCGGGAGGCGTTGATCCGAGCGGCGCATCGGCAGATTTGCGAGTGCGGGATTGAGAAGCTCTCGATCGCGCGGCTCTGCAAGGCGCTCGGCGTCTCCAGCGCCGCGCCCTATCGCCATTTCGACGATCGCGACGAGCTGATCGGCGAAGTTTCGGCGCGCGGCTTTCGCGAGCTGGAGATGGCGACGCGCGAGGCGGTGGAGGCGCATCCGGCGGGCAGCGTCGAAGGGCTGATCGCGCTGGGCCAGGCCTATGTGCGGTTCGTGGCCTCGCATCCGGAGATGTTCCACGTCATGTGGGGCATGACGCGGGAGAAAGTGCACAGCGAGACCGCCTTCTGCGCAGGGCGCGACGCGTTTCAAGTGCTGCTCGATTGCGTGCGCGGCATTCAGGTGGAGAAGGGGCTGACCCATCTCGACACGCGGATGCTGGCGCTGCCGCTGTGGTCCTCGGTGCATGGGCTCGCCACGCTGCATGTCGGCGAGCGGCTGCGCGTCGCCGACGGCGTCGATATTGAAGAGAGCGTGGCGCTGGCGACGCGCACCTTTTTCGACGGCTTGGAATATGCGGCGATCCGCGACGGCGCGAAAGGCGCCGCCCCGCGCGGCGCTGAGGCCGCCGCCGCGCCCGCACCGCCGCGTTGACGCGGCGCGCGTCGCGGCGGCGGTCCGCTTAGCGGGAAAAGAATTCTCACCAAAGACGCTGAGCCGCTGTTGACCCGAGACCATCCACGATGTCCTTATCCGCGTGGAAGGGGATATCGGCAGGCGAGGCGACGCGACCATGGCCCCTATCGCTCTGACCACATTCGGTTTCACAAGGCGCGGCTCCGTGATCGCGCGCGCCGCGGCGCGCCTGGTCCGGATCGACCTCGGCGTCCGCGCGCGAACGGCGCGCCTTGTCGGCGGCGCGCTCCTCGGGGCGGCCGCCTGCGCGGGACCAGCCGCCGCGCAACCGGACGGCGTCGCATACGCCGATCCGCCCTTAGCGCATCGTTTCGGCGAGACCAGGCCTGCGTCGCGCGGGCTTTTGGCTGATGCGGAAGCCTGGGTCTGCGGCGCGCCCAGCGCCTATGATTACACGCCTTACGGCGGCGCTTATGCGGGCGGCGGGCGCTACAATCCAGGCTCGGTCGACGCCGCGGCGCCATGGGCGGCGAAGCTTGAAATCGTCGAGGAGCGTTTCGCCGATGGCGGCATGACCGTCTCGAATTGCAGCGCCGCCGCGGTGGCGCCGGGCTGGCTCGTGACCGCGGCGCATTGCGTCGGTCAAGAGCGCTGGGTGCGGGTCGAAGCGACGCTCGGCGCGCGCGACGCACAGGCGCCCTCGGCGATGAAGCGCTCCGCCGCGCTCGCGCTTTGCCACACCAAATTCAACCCGCATGACCTCTCTTACGATGTGGCGCTGATCAAACTCGACAGCCCGCTGCCGCCCGAGTTTCCAACGCTGCGTCTGGCCACCAGCGCCGAGGCCGACCGCTTGACGCCTGGCGCCGCGGCGCTCTCGGCCGGCTGGGGCCGGATCTCCAGCAGCGAGATCTCGCAAGTGTTGCGCACGGCGGATGTGCGCGTGGTCGATCCGTCCCGGCGTTCCGACGGGATGATCGTCGCCGCGCCGGAGCGCAACGAGCATTCCTTGTGCGTGGGTGAAAGCGGCGCGCCGCTTGTGGCCGATGTCGGCGCGGGCGCGGCGCTTTTCGGCGTCTTCTCCAGCGTCGACGCTTATTACAATCCGGACACAGGCGAGATGATCGAGCTTTGCGAAGGGTTCGAGGCGCGGAGCTATTTCACGCCGCTCCGCGGACTGCAGCGCTGGGTGCGCCGCGCGATCGCGGCTTGCGAAGCCGCGCCGCAACGCTGCGGGTTCCTGTAGGAACTCCAAATAAACTTCTCTAAACCAAAGGCTTGAATGCGTCGGCGAAAAATGCGCCGCCGCTTCGACGGAACCTCGTCGCTCGCGCGTTTAGGGATGAGTTCGCACAAGCCGCAGCCACGGCTCGAGCGGGCGCCGCGCCTTTGGGCGCGGAGGAGCGCGCGGCGTCACGCCCCCTCCGACGACGCGCGCAGCGGCGCTGAAGCCTTCGCCTGGGCTGAAGCGCCGCGCCCTTTCTCAGAGCCGAGAGACGATGGACGCGGCTGCGGCGCCTTTTCGGAGGCGCTCCGAGCCGCTAGGTGGCGGAGATGACGTTCACGGAGACACAGGCCACGCCCGTCGCGCCCGCCGCGCCCGAACCGCGATGGCGGTTCGACGCGCCGGTCGCGCTCTTTGGCGGGGGCGAGGCCGCGCCGGAAGCGCTGCTCGCGGCGACGGCGCGGAGCGTCGCGCTGATCGCCGCGGATGGCGGCGCGAACCGCTTCGCGCTCGACAAACAGCGCCTCGCCGCGGTGATCGGCGATCTCGACAGCCTCGAGGATCAGGCGGGCTGGCGCGATGCGCTGGGCGCGGAGCGGCTTCTCCATCTCGCGGAGCAGGACAGCACCGATCTAGAGAAATGCCTCTACAGCGTCGCCGCGCCGGCCTATCTCGGCGTTGGGTTTTTGGGCGGACGCGCCGACCATGCGCT
This sequence comes from Pseudomonadota bacterium, assembly GCA_038530925.1. GTDB lineage: Bacteria > Pseudomonadota > Alphaproteobacteria > Rhodobacterales > Rhodobacteraceae > JALEGB01. Next base: position 14,585 of record JBCBCG010000004.1, on the reverse strand, counting down.
TGCAGCCATCAACGCGCTTTTGAAGCGGTCAGACCGCCGACTGGTGCTTCTCAGCGCGGAGGATGCGGTGTTCCTCGCGCCGCGCGCGTGGCGCATCACGCTGCCGCCGCGCACGCGCGTGTCTTTGGTTCCGCTCGCGCCGAGCCGCGCGCTGCGATCCGCTGGTTTGCGGTGGCCGTTGGATGGGCTGTCGCTGGCGCCGGGCGCGCAGATCGGAACCTCAAATGAAACGCGCGCCGCGCCGCAAGACCGCGCCGGCGCCATCGACGTTGAGGCGACCTTCGCGGGGGATGGCCTTTGGTCGAGCGTCGTCGCGATTATTCCCCTCGAGCATCTCGAAGCGGCGCTGTCGAGTCTCGGCGTGAGCGCCCAATCAGCGAGGCCTGCATGACCGACGCCGCCGCGGCTCCCCCCGAATCATCCGGCGCCCCGCAGCCGCGCGCGCCGCGCGATCGCGCGGCGCTGGTGCTCTTCTCGGGCGGGCAAGACAGCGCCACCTGTCTCGCTTGGGCGCTGGAGCGCTATGAGCGTGTCGAGACGATCGGCTTCGATTACGGCCAGCGCCACCGTGTCGAGCTGACGACGCGGTTGCGGTTCCGCGACAAGCTGGCCGCCGGGTTTCCAAATTGGTCGGCGCGGCTCGGCGCGGATCATAGCCTTGACGCCACCGCGCTCAACGCGATCGGCGCGACCGCGATGACGGCGGAGATCGCGATCGAGATCGGCGCCTCCGGCCTGCCCACCACCTTCACGCCGGGCCGCAACCTCTTGTTTTTCACATTGGCCGGCGCGCTCGCCTATCGCCGCGACATCCGCAATCTCGTCGGCGGCATGTGCGAGACCGATTATTCCGGCTATCCCGATTGCCGCGACGACGCTTTGAAAGCGCAGCAAGTGGCGCTGTCGCTGGGTCTCGACGCGCGCATGGCGATCCACACGCCGCTGATGTGGCGCGATAAAGCCGAGACCTTCGCTTTGGCCGAAAAACTCGGCGGCGCGCCGCTGCTGGAGCTGATCTTGGAGGAGACCCATAGCTGTTATCTCGGCGATCGGAGCGTGCGCCATGAATGGGGTTATGGCTGCGGCCGCTGCCCGGCCTGCCAGCTGCGCGCCGCGGGCTGGGCGCGCTATCGCGGCGGCTGAGCGACGGATCCGAGGGTGAGCGAGACGCGATGAGCTACGCGGTGAAGGAGGCCTATCCGACGCTTCAGGGCGAAGGCGCGCGCAGCGGGCGCGCGGCGGTGCTTCTGCGCTTTGCGGGCTGCAATCTTTGGAGCGGTCGCGAAGCGGATCGTCTCAGCGCCATTTGCCGGTTCTGCGATACGGATTTTGTGGGGCTCGATGGGCCGGGCGGCGGCCGATTCGAGACGGCGGGCGCGCTCGCGCGGCATGTCGCGGACGTCTGGCGGGCGGCTATGGGCGCGAGCGATCATCCCGCGGCGACGCCTTATCTCGTCTGCACCGGCGGTGAGCCGCTGCTGCAACTCGATCCGCCGCTGGTCGCCGCGTTGAAGCGCGCGGGCTTCGAGATCGCGGTGGAGACGAACGGGACGATTGCGGCGCCGGGCGGGGTCGATTGGCTCTGCGTCAGCCCAAAGGGCGCCGCGGCGCTCGCGCTGCAGGGCGGCGACGAGCTGAAGCTCGTCTATCCGCAAGCCGAGCCGGAGGCGCAGCCAGAGCGCTTCGCCGAACTGGCGTTTCAGCACTTTTTTCTGCAACCCCTTGATGAGGGCGATCCGGCGCGCAACGCGGCGCATGCGGCTGCGGCTGCGCGCTATTGCCAGGCGCATCCGCAATGGCGCCTGAGTTTGCAGACGCACAAGATCCTCGGCCTGCGCTGAGGAACCGGAGGAAAGGCGGCGGATGCCGACCAAGATCTATATCGACGCCGACGCCTGCCCGGTGCGCGAGGAGGCGATCCGCGTCGCCGAACGCCACGCTCTGCCGGTCTTCATCGTCTCCAATGGCGGCATCCGGCCGCATGCGCATCCGCTGGTCGAGACCGTGATCGTGCCCGATGGGCCGGATGTCGCCGACGCCTGGATCGCGGAGCGGATCGAGCCGGGCGATCTTTGCGTGACGCAAGACATCCCGCTGGCGGCGCGCTGCGTGGAGGCGGGCGCGGCGGCGATCAAGCCGGACGGCGCGCTGCTCACCGAGGCGAATGCGCGCGAGGCGCTGGCGATGCGCGATTTGATGACCGATCTGCGCGCGGCCAATCCCCTGAACCAGGGCGGCGGCGCCAAACCGTTCAGCAAGGCGGACCGCTCGCGCTTTCTCGACAAGCTCGAGCAGGCGGTGCGCGCCCTCGCAGCGGGGCGGCCGCTGCGCTGAACGGTTTTGATTCACGACAAAGCAAAGTCCTAGGCTCTTCGCCATGATCCTCTGATACGCCGCCTCGCGGCGCCGGCAGGGGAGTGGGATCGATGAATGGACGCAGACGCTTAGCTCCTGAGCTCGGGCTCGCGGCGATCTTATGCGCAATGTTCGGCGCGGGGCCGGCGCTGGCGGATCTCGCGCCGGGAGAAGAGGATTACCGCACGCGCTGCGCCGCGTGTCATGGCGAGCGCGGGCTCGGCGACGGGCCGATCGCCTTTTACTTCACGGCGCCGCCGCCGCCTTTAGCGCAGCTCGCCGCGCGCAATGACGGCGCCTTTCCGCGCGAGCGCGTGATCGCGATCATCGATGGGCGCGAGTGGCGCAACGCCCATGGCGGGCGCGCCATGCCGATTTGGGGCGAGCTCTTCGAGGCGAGCGCGAAAGAAAGCCTCAAGGGCGAGGGCGGCGACGCCGAGGCGCTGGTGGAAGAGCGCCTTGGCCAGCTCGTCGATTATCTCAAAACGCTGCAGCAACCCTGAGCGCGCGTTATGCGCTTAGGGCCGCGGTGCGCGCTTCGTCTTCGCCATGCGCCGCGCCGGTCTGCTCGAAGAACGCGATCAGCTCGGAGAGGCGCGCCGCCTCGGTGACAAGCGCGTCCGCATGCGACGCGCTTTGCTCGGCCAGAGACGCGTTCTGCTGCGTCGCGCCGTCCATATGGTTGACCGTCGCCGAGATTTCCTGCGCGCCGGTGGCTTGCTCGACGCTGCCTTGCGCGATCGCGCTGACGGCCGCCTCCACCGAAGCGATCCCGTCGCGGATCCCTTCGAGCGCGGCGCCGGTCTCGGTCACGAGAGCGACGCCGCTGGCGACTTGGCTGGCGCTCGTCTCGATCAAACCGCGGATATCTCGGGCCGCTTCAGACGCGCGTTGCGCCAAGGCGCGGACTTCGGAGGCGACGACGGCGAAGCCTTTGCCGGCATCGCCGGCGCGCGCGGCTTCAACCGCGGCGTTCAGGGCGAGAAGGTTGGTCTGGAACGCGATCCCATCGATCACGGTGATGATATCGCTGATCTTCGAGGCGCTTTGCTCGATGTCGTTCATGGCCGAGACCGCGCCGCGGACCACGTCGCCGCCTGCGGCCGCGCGGCTCGAGGCTTCGGAGGCGAGGGCGCTCGCCGAGGCGGAGCTGTCCGCGTTCGCCTTAATCGACGCGCTCATCTCCTCCATCGTCGCGGCCGTTTCTTGCAGCGAAGAGGCTTGACGCGTCGCGCCGTCCGCCAGCGAGGCCGCCCCTTCGGCGATCCGCGCCGCGCCGCCGCGCACGGAGCGGCTGGCCTCGCCGATCTCGCCCACCAGCGCATCGAGGCGCTCCACCGTCTCGTTCACGCCGCTCTGCAGCTCGGCGAAGGCGCCGCTGAAGGCGCCCGAGACGCGGCGGCCGAGATCGCCCTTAGCCATGGCGCGCAGCACGCCGTTGGTCTCGGCGATGCAGCTGTCCACGCTTTCGGCGACTGTGTTGAGCCGCTCTCCCATCTCGCGCAGTATCTCTGGCGCGTCCGCCACCTCGGCTCGCTTGGTGAAATCACCTTCGATCGCCGCGCGCACCACGGCGTCGATCTGGTCGGTGGCGCGCAGCGTCGCCGTCTCGTCGCGCCATTCGACGACTGTGCCGAGCCGCGCGCCGTCCGGTGCGAAAACGGGACTCACATCGAGAATGAAGGCGCGGCCGCCGAGCTTGAGCTTGGCTGAATGGGTCGCCGTCAAGGCGTCGATCATGCCGCGCTGATGCGCCGGGTTCTTGTGGAAGATATCGATGTTCGATCCTGTCAGCGCAGCGGCGTCGAAGGCGGGCAGATCGGCGCGGATCGCGGGCTGCGCCGCGGTCATCATTTCCTGCAAGGGCTTATTGAGAAAGACGATATCGTGGTTTTCATCGGCCACCATCACCAGCGCGCTGGAGCTGTCGAGCGCGATGCGGATGCGCCGTTGCGCCGCGAAACTCTCCGCGAACCGGTCCACCGCGCGAGCGATGACGCCGAAACTGTCGCGCCGCTCCTGACCCGTCACTTCAACGCGATCCGCGCCGGCTTCGATCCGAGCGATCGCCTCGACCGACGACTCGAGCGTCGCCAGAAGTCGGCCGACCATGCGCGCGGCGACCAGGCCCGCGGCGAGCAGGAAAGTCGCGATGGCGCCGACAATGATCGCGAACGCGAGAAGGGCGCTCGACTGCAGTTTCTGCGCTGTGGCGAGCATGTCGCCGGCGACCATATCTTCGACCGACTTTATGGCGTCGAGATAGGCGGTCGAGGTTTCGACCCAAGTCGCGGGCGCGACGCCTTGGCGATCGCCGCCGGCGGCGGCGATGTCGCGCAGTTCATCGATCGCGCGGGCGCGTGGATCTTGGCGCAACGCCTCGATCGCGCCGCGTTGGCTGGGCGTCGCGCTCCGCAGCGCCGCCTCGAAGCGCGACGCTTGACGCGCCTGCAGCGCCGCGATGCGCTGAGCCGCGACCAAATCGAAGCCGCGGCCAAAGCCCGCCGCGCCCTCGGCCCGCTCGCGAGCGCCATATTCTTTAGCCCAGAGCAGCGCGTCATAGGCGGCGGCGAGCTCGCGCATCCTCTGATCTGATTGCAGCGCCTGCTTCGTGCGCGTGCCCGCGAGCGCGTTCGTGATCGTGTTGGTATAGGCGCTGACGATCTGCGGCGAAGGGCTCATCGCATCGGTCGCAGCGCGCGCGGCGCTGAGGCTGTTGAGCGCGGCGAGCAGGGATTGGCGCCGTTCCATCGCCTCGCGCGCCGCATCGGTCGGCAAATGATCGAACGAGAAAGCTTCAAGCGTCGGCCGCGCGTCCGCGACCACGCGGTCCGTGGCTTGGCGCTGTGCGGAGAGCGCGCTTTGGAAATGCTCGCCTTGCGAGTCGATGAAGCCCGCTGAGATGCTGCGCTCTCTTTGCAGCTCATGCGCAATGCGGCTTATGGTTGTCGAGTATCCAGTATAGTTATCATAGAAGAGCGCCTTCGAGTAACCGCTCCATGCGTTGTTCACATAGACGGATCCCAGAATAAGCAATGCCGCTGTTGGTATGCTGAACAGAGTCCAAAGAATGAGCGCCGTGCGCTTGCGCGCTCGGTGACGATCGACGGGATTCATTGACGTGTCTCCGGGAAATAATAACAATTTCTGATAATGCTAACGGTGAAACCTCAAGGCGCTCTAAGTTGTATACAAAAAAGAGGATCGTATTTTAGTCGTTTTGTTTTGATTTTGGCCGGTTCGGCTCGCGGCAGCGACCGGAATGCGCGAGCGGCGCGAAGCGATGCGCGAACGCGGTCACAAGGCGGGTCCGGGCCGCACCGGTGCGCCGTCGCTAAAGCGCTCGAAGCGAAAGCGCGACAGATCATGGCCGGCGGGGCGGCCCTGGATCAGATCGGCCATGATCCGTCCGGCGGCCGGGCCGATCCCGAAGCCGTGGCCGCTGAAGCCCGAAGCGAGCCAAAGGCCGGGCAGGCCCGGAACCGCGTCGAGTGTGGGAACGAGATCCGGCGTCGCGTCGATCAGTCCGGCCCAAGCGCCTGTGATCGGCGCGGCGGCGAGCGCAGGCAAACGTTCAGCCACGCGGCGGCGGATCCGCCGCAGCGCCGCGCGCGACGGCGCGGGGCTGAGCACGCGCTGGCGCTCGAAGGGCGAGAGCGCGTCTTCGGACCAGCGCCGCGGCGTCGCCCAACCGTCTGGGGCGCCGCGCGGCGCGAGAGGGCGCAGCGCAAGGCTTCGCTGCGCCGCCCAAGCGCTCTTTAGGAACAACGGCGCGAAGCGCAAGGCGCTCGGGCCCGGCGCCATCTCGGAACGGTCGGTGACGGCGAGGGTGTAGCCGCCATCCTCGCGGCGGCGAAAGGCGAGCCCCTCATCGGCGGCGGCGCCGGCGTGGAGGTTCGGCGCGGGCGCGGTGCGCGCGGCGGTGGCGCGCACGCTGAGCTGCGCGAAAGCGACGCCATGGCGCTCCAGCATCAAAGACGACCAGGCGCCGCCCGCCAGCAGCACGGCTCCAGCGGCGACGCGGCCGCGTTCGGTGACGACGCCGGCGACGCGGCCGGCTTCGAGATCGAAGGCGCGCGCGGCGCAGCTCTCGGTGATCGACGCGCCGCGCCGGCGCGCCGCCCGCGCCATGGCCGGGACAGCGAGCAAAGGCTCCGCGCGCCCATCGCTCGGGCAGCGGACGCCGCCCGCCCAGAGGCCGGGCCGCCCCGCGATCATGCGATCGACCGCGGCGCGATCGAGCCGCTCCACTGGGATCTGCAGATGCTCCGCCGCTTCCGCAACGCCTTCAAGCGCTGCGAGATCGGCTTCGGCGCGCCGAAGATAGGTGACGCCGACGGCGCGGAAGCCGACATCCTCGCCGAGACGAGCGGCCATCTTCGTCCACAGCCGCCGCGCCTCCGCCATCAGCGGCCCTTCGGCCGGATCGCGCCCGAGCTGGCGCACCCAGCCCCAATTGCGGCTCGATTGCTCGCCGGCGATCCGCCCTTTCTCCAGCAGCGCGACCGAGACGCCCGCCTCCGCCAGCGACAAGGCGGCGGCGACGCCGATCACTCCGCCGCCGATGATCGCCACGTCGACTTGCGCCGGCGGCGCGTCCGCAAAAGCAATCGGCGCCTGATCGGTGATCGCGCTCATCGGTCGGCTCTGGTCAGGCGCGGGCGGAGATCGCCAGGATCAGCCCGTCCTTCGGCCGAAGCGTCACGCGGTGCAGCGGCTCGAAGGCTGTGTCCTCGCATGGCTCGAAGCGCAGCGCGCGCAGCAACGCGGCGAGGCCGTGAACCGCCTCCATCATCGCCATGCGCGCGCCGATGCAGATCCGCGGCCCGGCGCCGAACGGCATATAGCGTGTTCGCGGCGGGTCCTGCTTGCCGAGAAACCGGTCGAGATCGAAGGCGTCCGGATCCCCCCACAGCGCGGGATGACGGTGGAGCGCGTAGATCGGGATCGAGATCAGCGCGCCTTCGGGCAGGTCGAGATCGCCGAAGCGCTCGGGCTTGGCGGCGCGCCGCGCGATCAGCGGCGCCACCGGAAAGAGGCGCAGCGTCTCCTTCACCGCGGCTTCGATCCGCGGCAGGGCGGCCATGGTCTCGCCGCCGGCCGGGATCGACGCCGCGCCGCGCGCCTCTTCCGCCAGGCTCTCCTGCAGCGCGGGCTGATGGGCGAGGCAATAGAGCGTCCAGGTGAGGCTGTGCGCGGTGGTCTCGTGCCCGGCGGCGACCAGCGTCAGCACCATGTCGATCATGTCGCTGTCCGACAGCGGGCGTCCGGTCTCAGGATCGCGCGCGGCCAGAAGCGCGGTGGTCAGATCCTCCGGCGCGGGTTCGCCCGCCTCCGCCGCGTTGCGGCGCTTCGCGATCATCGTCGCCACAGCGCCGCGCAGCAGCCGCTTGGCGCAGGCCTGACGCCCCTTGCCGGGATAAGGCGTCCATTCCGGCGCGCCGAGAATGGCGCCGACCGCAGTCCAACTGGCCGGCCGCAGATACGCGTCGAGCTGCCGCGCGATCAGGCCTTGGTCGATCTCAGCGCCATCAGCGAACAGCACCTGGCCGATCACATCGAGCGTCGTAGCCACCATCGCGGCGTTGACGTCCTCACGTTGCGACGCTGCGCGGGCGGCGCCCGCCCAGCGCGCGGCCAGCGCCTCGAAGGGCGCGGCGAAGGCCGGCGCCATCGCCTCGAGCGCCGACGGCGCGAAGGGCGGCGCGGAGAGGCGCCGCTTCCAGCGCCAATCCTCGCCTTCGGCCGAGAGAAGCCCTTGGCCCAGAACCGGCGTGAAGATGCGGCGATTGATTTCGGTCTTGGTGAAGTCGCGGGCGCGCTTCACGAGGATCTCGTCGAGGATCTCCGGATCGACGATCATGGCGCCGCCGCGTTGCGGCGCGATGAAGCTCTCATAGATCGAGGCGGGCAGCGCCGCGATCGGGTTGGCGATGGTCGCGCGCATGGTCGTGAGCGTCGACGCCCCATCGGGCAGCGGCGCGATCCGCGGCGGCGCGAAGCGTTCCGCCGTGGCGCCCGCGCCGTCGCTTGGCTGCTCCGCCGCGTCTTGCGCCTGATCCTGCATCCCCTGCTTCTCCCTGTCGTTACGCGTCCGCCCGGCGCGAGATGCGCAGCGCCAATCCGCGGCGCGGCCTCAGCGTGACGCGGTGGATCGGGTCGCATTCCGTCGCCGCCGTCGGCGCGAAATGGACGCTGCGCAGCATTGCGGCGAGGCCAAGCGCGGATTCCATCATGGAGAGCCGCATGCCGATGCAGATGCGCGGTCCCGCGCCGAAGGGCATGTAGAGCGTGCGCGGCGGGTCCGGACGGCCGAGAAAGCGCGTGATGTCGAACGCGTCCGGGCGGTCCCAGTAGAGGCTGTTGCGTTGGAGCGCGTATATGGGAACCGAAACGATCGCGCCTTTCGGCAAATCGAAGCCGTCGAAGCGCTCGGTCTGCGTGCTCATCCGGCCGAGCATCGGCGCGACGGGAAAGAGGCGCAGCGTTTCTTTCAAGGCCGCTTCGATCCGCGGCAGCTCGGCCAGATGCTCGGCTGTGAGCGCGCCGCCGCCCGCCGCGGCGCGCGCCTCCGCGGCGAGCTCCTCCTGCAGCGCCGGCTGATGGGCGAGGCAATAGAGCGTCCAGGTCAGGCTGTGGGCGGTGGTCTCGTGCCCAGCGGCGACCAGCGTCAGCAGCATGTCGACCATGTCTTCATCCGAGAGCGGGCGGCCCGTCTCTGGATCGCGCGCCGCCATCAGCGCGCTCGTCAGGTCTTCGGGCTGCGGCGCGCCGCTCTCCATGCCGGCGCGGCGGCGCAGCACCGCGGCGCGCACCAACGCCCGGACCTCGTCGCGCGCCCGCGCCTGCGCGCGCTTGCCCGGATAGGGCGTCCAGCGCGGCAGGCCGAGGATCGCGCCCACCACCATCCAGGCCGTCGGCCCCAGATACCCGTCGATCGCCTCAGCCATGCGCGCTTTGTCGACGCCGACGGGATCGGCGAAGAGCACGCGTTCGATCACATTCAGCGTCGCCTGGATCATCGCGGCGGACACGTCGATCTCGGCGCCGCCCTCGCCGACGCTCCGCGCGCCGAGGGTGATCCACGCCTGCGCCGCCGCTTCGAACGGCGCGGCCATCTGCGCCGAGAGCGCGCTCAGCGCCGCCGGCGCGAAGGCGGGCGCGGCCAAGCGCCGCTTCCAGCGCCAATCCTCGCCCGTCGCGGTCAAGAGCCCATGGCCGAGCACCGGCGCGAACACGCGCGCGTCGATCTCCGACTTTGGAAAGTCGCGCCAGCGCCGGACCAGCACCTCTTCAAGGATCTCCGGATCGCAGAGATGCACTGAGACGCGGCCGGCCCATTCGCGCAGGGCGAAGCGCTCGCGATACGCGCTTTCTGGAACGCTGGCGACCGGGTTGCCGACGGCGACGCGGATGGCTTTGAGGAACGGCGCGTCGTCGGGCAAAGGGGCGATCTTCGGGGGCTCATACCGCGCTGCGGCGCTCTGCGGTCTTGCTTCGTCCAGCATGAGGATCGCGTCCTTTCGCGCCAGGTCGATGTCTCCGCGCGCGCCTCCGCGCCGCTGCGTGAGTTGACCATAAAGCGGCGCCGAAGGCCAAGGCGGAGAACCGCCGAGCGAACTCAGTCGATGCGTAGGGCGCGGCGGCTGGTAAAGGACCTGGCATGGGGTCTCGGTCTCTTCTATCGCATCGCCCGGCGCGGCGCTTCAGCGGCGCGGGCGCCGGCGGCGCGGATGACGCGCGGCTCCGCCTTGTGACGTGGAATCTCGGCTACGCCGGGCTCGGCGCGGAGGCGGATTTCCGCGCTGAGGGCGGGCGGCGCCTGTTGCCGCCGTCGCGCCGCGCGGTGGGCCGCGCCATCGCGCAGCAGACGGCGTTCCTCGCCGCCGAGCCTTTCGACGTCGCGCTGCTGCAGGAGGCGGCGCGCCGCGGGCCGATGACGTGGTGGCGCGACCATCTCGGCGCGCTGGACGCGGCGCTGCCCGAAGCGGAGCGTTGGTTTCTGCCGGACATCGCCACCTCCGCGCCGCCCGCGCCGCTCGGCCTCGCCCATGGGGCGGCGACCTATGCGCGCGCCGCGCCGGGCGCCGCGCCGCTCGAGGCGCGCGCGCATCCGTTGCCCTCGGACGCCAAGCCGCTGGTCGCGCGCGTGCGCCGCCGCTTTGGCGCGCTCGAAATCCGCGCGCCGCGCCCGGGCGCGGCGCGGGGCGCGGCGCGCGCGTGGCGGGTTTTCAATCTCCATCTCTCCGCCTTCGATCCCGAAGCGCGGCTCCGCGCGCGGCAGCTCGAGCGCCTGCTCGTGATCGCCGAAGCCGCCTACGCCGAGGGCGACGCCGTGATCCTTGGCGGCGATTTCAATCTCGCCTTGGCCGACACCGCCTTTCCCCATGATCCGGCGAGCGCCCGCGCGTGCCTGGCCTGGATGCGACCCTTTCCGCAGGAGCGCCTTAAACCCGGCTGGCGCCTCATCGCCGATGCTCGGATCCCGAGCGTGCGAACAGTCGACCAGCCCTATCGGCCCGGCGTGAACATGTGCGCCGTGATCGACGGCTTCATCATCGCGCCCAATGTCGCGGTGGAGCGCTGCGAGGGCGTGGATCTCGGCTTTGGGCCGTCCGATCATCAGCCGGTGCGCGCGACGTTTCGCGCTCAAAGAGGCGGCGTATGAGCTTGGACGCGCTTTTGACGGGGTGGGTCGCCGCGAACACGGAGCCGGCCGTCACGGCGCTCTTGGCGCCGGCGGGGCTCGCGGCGATGTGCGCGCCGATCGTCGCGGTTTATGGCGGCGCGGCGGGGCGCGCCGCGCTCATCGCGGCCCTCGCGGTGGGCTGGCTCAGCGCGATGACCGCCGGTCCGGTCGTCGGCGCCATCGCCGCCGCGATCGGCGTCTGGGGCGCCGCGGGCCTCGCCGCGCTTTGCGCCGCCGGCGGCTCGGCGGGGCTTGGGATCGGGCGGTTCTGGGCCGCGGCGGCGGGCGCGGCGATGGCGGCGTTCTGCGGCGCAGCGCTTTGGATCGAACTGAATCCGCCGGCCACGTTGGCGGCCATCCGCGTCTATGATTCCGTCTTCGTGACGCGCACGCTGCGCGACGCGATGGCGCGCGCGGCTTTGATGTTCCTTGTCTCCGCGGCGCTCAGCGCTGTTCCAGCGTCCGCTTTCGCCCGCAGGCGCGCGGCGCTCATCAATGGCGCGGCCATGGGGCTCTGCCTCGCCGGGCTCTCGATGATCGAAGCGCCGGCGCTCCAGCGCGCGATGGCTGAGAGCGGGAGGCCCTCGGCTCCGGCGGCGCTCAGCCTCGAGCTCGAACGCGTCGCCATCCTGTTCGGTGCGCCGCTCTTCTGCGCAGGGCTGATTTTGGGGCTCGCTCTGGCGCTCTCCGGCGCGGCGGCGGCGCGCGCCGAGCGGCTCAAACGCGGCCCGTGGGCGCTCGGGCGAGGCCTTTTTCCTCGGCCAGAAGGCACAGCCAATCATGGGCGACCGTCGCCGCGGCGAGGGCGGTGATCTCCGCGTGATCGAAGGGCGGCGAGACCTCGACCACATCCATGCCGATCAGCCTGAGGCCCGCCATCCCGCGCACAAGCTCAAGCGCCTGCCAACTGGCGAGCCCGCCGGGCACGGGCGTGCCGGTGCCCGGCGCGAAGGCCGGGTCGAGCCCGTCGACGTCGAAAGAGAGATAGATGGGCGCGTCGCCGACGCGGTCTCGCAACCGGTCGATCGCCGCCTCGACGCCGTTGCGGTGGATCCAAGGGCTGGTGAGGATCTCAAAACCCTGATCGCCGTCATTATGGGTCCGAAGGCCCAATTGGATCGATTTGCTCGGGTCGATCACGCCGGAGGAAGCGGCGCGCGCGAACATGGTGCCGTGATCGAGCCGGCGTCCGTCATCGGCCCAGGTGTCGCAATGGGCGTCGATCTGCACCAGCGCCAGAGGTCCATGGGCCGCGGCGTGGGCTTTGAGGAGCGGGTAGCTGACGAAGTGGTCGCCGCCGAGCGTCAGCATGCGCGCGCCCGTCTCGATGATCCGCGCCGCATGCGCCTCGAGGCTCGGCGCGATCGTCTCCGGATGATGCGGATCGAGAAAGCAATCGCCCGCGTCGATCACGGCGAGGCGCTCGAACGGATCGAAGCCGAAGGGAAAGGCTTTGAGCTCGGCGAGCTGAACCGAGGCGGCGCGGATCGCCTGCGGCCCGAGCCGGCAGCCCGGCCGATGCGTCACCGACGCGTCATAGGGCGCGCCGCTCACGACCACATCGACGCCGGCGAGATCCCTCGTGTAGCGTCGGCGCAGAAAGCTGAGCGCGCCGCCATACGTCATCTCCGGCGCGCGGCCGAGAAGCTCCGTCGCGCGAAAGGCCTGGTCGCCGTGATCATGGGACATCGGGTTTTCTTTCAAAGCTCTGCGCCCTGCACCGAAGCTTTGTTCGGGCGGCGGACGTGAGGCGGTTCTACGAAGCTCCCGCTTACGAGACGGCGCCCGATCCGGGCAACCTGTGGCGCGCGAGGACGCCGCCTGAGACGATGCGGCGCGCGCCGCTCGAGGCGGAGATCGAGGTCGATCACGCGATCATCGGCGCCGGCGTCACCGGGCTCTCCGCGGCGCTGCGCTTGGCGGAGGGGCATGGCCGCTCGGTCGCGGTTTTGGAAGCGGCGTGGCCGGGCTGGGGCGCGTCCGGCCGGGCGGGCGGGTTCGTATGCCTTGGCGGCGCGAAGCTCTCCGATGACGCGGTGATCCGGCGGTGCGGGCTTGAGGAGGCGCGGGCGTTCCACCGGTTCCAGCGTGAGGCGGTGGCGTGGGTCGACGCGTTCCTGACCGACCGCGGCGCGGCGGCCGCGCGTCATGGCGCGGGCGCTGAGGATGGCGAGACCATGCTGGCGCATCGCCCGCGCATCGCGGCCGGCCTCGCGGCGGAGGCGGCGCGGCTCAAAGACCTCTATGGTTTGCGCGCCGAAGCGCTCAGCCGCGAGGCCCTGATCGAGCGGGGCGTGGCTGGGCCCGAATTTCATGGCGGCCTGCATATACCGGTGGGCTTCGCCGTTGATCCGCTGGCCTATGCGCAGACCCTTCTCGCCGCGGCGGAGCGGGCGGGCGCTGTGGTGTTCGGAGACAGCGCCGCGAGCCGGATCGCGCCCGGAGCGCAGGGCGTCATCATCACGACGGCGCGCGGCGCGGTGCGCGCTAAAAACGTGATCATCGCGGTGAACGGCTATGGCTGGGAGGGCGGCGGCGAGGGGCTGAGCGGCGCGGCCGCGCCGGCCTTCTCAAGCGTGCTCGCCACGAGGCCGCTCACCGCCGCGGAACAAGCGGAGCAGGGGTGGAGCGCGCGCGGCATGGCGTTCTGTTCCCGGATCTTGCTGCATTATTTTCGCCTGCTGCCGGATGGCCGCTTTCTTTTCGGCATGCGCGGCGGCGTCTCCGCGACGCCGCGGGCGCAAGATCGGGCGCGCATGCGGCTTCGCCGGGACTTTGCGCGCATGTTTCCAGCCTGGGCGGCGGTGGAGACGCCGCATGTCTGGTCGGGCCTCGTTTGCCTCACCGCGTCCTTCACGCCGTTCATCGGCGCGCTGCCCAGCGATCCGAGGCTCTTGGCGGCGTTCGGTTATCATGGCAACGGGCTCGCCATGGGCGGCGCCGCCGGCCGCGCGGCGGCGGATCTCGCGGTGGGCGCGCTGAGGCCGGAGGATCTGCCTGCGCCGCTGCGGGGGCCTTTGCGGCGCTTCGCAGCGCCGGCGCTGCGGCGGCTCGGGCTGCGCGCGGCCTATCTGGCCTACGCGCTGCGGGATGGCTGGCCGTGAGCCTTCGCGGCGCCGTCGGCGCGGGACGTGCGGCGGGAGAGGGCGTCGAACCCTCTCCCGCCGCTGGGGCGCGCAGCGGCTTGGGGCGCGCAGGCTGGGGCGGCGATGCGGCGGGCTCGGCCTCCGCAAGGGAAGATCCGTCGCTCCCAGCCCGCGCCGCGGCCGCCGCGTCGTCGGAGCCGCCCGTCGCCGCCGCTCGTCATGGCCACCCGCCGCGGCCTTTTGCGCCTCGCCGCGGCGGCTCCGAAGGACGAACCTTCGGGCGGGCGTTGGCGCGAGAGGAGCCATCGCGCATGCCGGCGCCGGTCTTTCATTCCGGCGCCGGTCTTTATTGTCATCTGGATCGTGGCGGTGATTGGGGTCCGGACATGCGGCGTTGCGAGGCGACGACGGCGAGCCACCATATCAGGAAAGGCGCGCCGCCGACCCCGACCCCG
>JBCBCG010000003.1:0-46020 GCA_038530925.1 Pseudomonadota bacterium | reverse complement strand
GCGAAAGGCGGCGCCGACGTGCTCTCAGGCATTAATTGGCTAGAAGAGGTGGAGGTTCTTCAGTTCGGCTTCGGCGCAAACGCCGTCACCATCCCAGTGAGCGACCTGCCGCCAGACGGAAGCCTCTATCAAGGCTGATCGCACCGAGAGAGATCGTGCGCCCATCAAGCAACGGTAGGATGCGCTGTCGGCGCATCCTATCCGCTCGCGCGACTGGGCTCATGACGATGAACGACGCGAGCTGGAGCGCCGCGATCCGGCGCCGCCGCAATGTCCAGACGATCCGATGCGGCGTTGCTCACTTGGCGGTGAGCGGACAGGTAGACGACCAGGCGCGCCCGCGCGCGCCAATTTTCGTCGAGGACTTCAGCCGCTATCGCCCAAGCCAGCCCGCCGATCTCGCCATGCCCCGCGAACGCTCTGTGTCCCGCGAACGCTCTGTGTCCCGCGAACGCTCTGCGCGCTTCCCGGACAGGCTCGCAGACGACATCAGGCCGCCCGAGCGAATGGGATGAAAAATCGACCCGAACTGACGCGTCCGGCGATGGTTGAACGGTCCGAGCGACCCTGCTTCCGGCTCCACATCATCAAGGCGGCGAAGCCTACGTTGAACGAGTTTGTCGCGTCGCGCCGTTCCCGTTTCCGCACCAAGCGCCCGAAGCTGCGTTGGTTCACGTCGCTGGCGCGCGCCCGAGCCGAAATCTCGCTCCAGCGACGCGACGATAACGATCGAATTCCGCGTTTGGCGTTGGAACATTGCATCTCCGCCAAGACCGCAGCGCCAACAGCCGGCGCCGCATCACCCGCGGAAAGACCTAATTTTGCGCGGCCCTCAGTCCCGGAGCGGGTCAGGGACTGGATCAATACGCCGCGCAATCTTCCGCCCTTGCTGGGACCCGCTCGTCGAAAGGTCGATGGTCTCGGATGAGGCGGGATGGCTCGCGGTGAGCGCGGTCTTTTTCTTGGTCGATTATGTATAAATTTACGCGCCTCGCTCAGGCTGCCGATGGATTTGCTTGAGGCGTCGCTAAACACGGTCTGAGGGCGGGCAATGTCGATCTCGAAGCGGATTTTCTACACGCTGGGCGCCATTGTCTTGGCTTGCGCCGTATGCGGCGGCGTAGCGATCTATTCGGTCGAACGTCTCGGCGCGCTCACCGGCGGCATGATCGACGGCGCGATGCGGGCGACCAACAGCGCGCAAGCGGCGAAGACGAATTTTCTCTTGGCTAAACAAGACCTCTTCCGCGCGCGCATCGCGCCGGGATCCGTCGACGTCGCCGCCTTCGACGCGAAGATTGCAACGGTGCGCACGGAGTTGACTGTGCTCACCGAAGCGACCCGCTCCTCCCAATCTCCGGCGCTGATCGATGAGATCAAAACGTTGCTCAGCTCCTGGGCGGAGGATGCGCGCCGAGAGATCGAGACACGCGACGCGGTTGGCGACGTCTCGGACGATGCGCTCAACGGCCGGTCCAAGACGATCGTGAAGGATTTCGACGAACTCGTGCGCGCCGAGACCGAATACGCCTATGAAGATAAAGCCGCGGCGGAGGCGACGATCCTGCGCACCGAGATCGAAATCGCCGCGATCACGCTCGCCGCGCTGATCATCGGCTTCTTCGGATGGCGATCGCTGAAACGCTGTTTGAGCGATAGGCTGGGCGCCTTCAGCCATTCCATGAAAGAGATTGAAACCGGTCATTTGAACGTGACCATCGCCGGGCTCGAGCGCCGGGACGAGATCGGCGCGATGGCGCAGGCGCTGGAGACGTTCCGTGTGCAGGCGCGTCGGCAGATCGCTGTCAAAGCTGGCGTCGACGCCTCCACATCGGCCTTTTTGGTCCTCGATCAAAACGGCGCGAAGATCGCTTGCAATCCAGCCTTTGAAACGCTCCTCAAAACCATAGCGCTGCCGTTCGAGACCGACGCCGCCGGCGCACGCAGCTTCGCGGCGTTCGCCGAAGCGGTTGCGGCGGCGGAGCGCGCCGGCTCGATCCAACGCAAGAACGACGGCTCGCAAGCGATCGAAGCGTGTTTCGGCGGCCGGATCATTGAATGCAAGCGCACGCATTTCGGCGACGCGGAGAACGGCACGCTTGGGATCGCCTTTGAGATCGGCGACGTCACCCAAGTGCGCGAGCTAGAAAAAGAAGTGGTCGACGTCATCGAAGGCGTGGAGGCGGGCAAATTCGGCCGCCGCATCAGCGCCATCGACGGGCTCGGTTTCACCTCCTTCGTGGCGCAGGGGCTCAACCGCCAGATGGACGCCATCGAGGCGTTCATGGGCGAGCTCGATCAAGCGCTGGTGGTGATCGCGGATGGGGATCTGACGCGCGGCATGCGCGGCGCTTTCGTCGGCGATTTCGAAGCGGCGCGCGAGGGGTTCAACGCTAACATCGACCGGATGCGCCGCACTTTGAGCGAAGTGGACGACGCGGCGCGCCGCGTGCGCGACGAAGCCGATCCGATCGCCGCGGCGGCGCGGGATCTCGCCACGCGCGCCGAGGCGCAGGCCGCGACCCTGCAAGAGACCAATGCGACGATGCAGGAGATGACCAGCTCCATCCGCGACAGCGCCGCGTCGGCGGATCAAGTCGCCGCTCTCAGCGCCGAGACCACCGAGCGCGCGGAGGCGGGCGGCGTCGTCGTGGACGACACCATCGCCGCGATGAGCCGGATCGAAGAGAGCGCGGCGAAGATCACCGACATCATCGGCGTGATTGACGGCATCGCCTTCCAAACCAACCTTCTTGCGCTCAACGCCGCGGTCGAGGCCGCGCGGGCGGGCGAGGCCGGCAAAGGCTTCGCGGTCGTGGCCTCAGAAGTGCGGACGCTGGCGCAGCGATCCTCGGAGGCGGCCAGCGACATCCGCGATCTCATCTCCGCCAGCGCCGAGCATGTCAGCGACGGCGTGCGCCTGGTGCACCAGACCGGCGACGCGCTCCGCTCGCTGGTGGAGGCGGCGCGAAACGTCGCCGGCACCATCAGCGAGATGTCCGAGAGCCAGCGCGAGCAGGCGACCGGCGCGGCGGAGATCTCCAACGCGGTGCGCCATCTCGACGACATCACCCAACGCAACGCCGCGATGGCGGATCAAAGCGCCGCCGCGGCGAAAAGCCTGACCGACGCCTCCGTGCGCCTGTTCGACCGCCTCAGCCGCTTCAAAACCGGCGCTCCGCATCTCGCCGAGGCGGCGGAGGTCGAGCTCGAACGCATGGCCGGCTGAACCGCGCGGCGGATCAAGGACGCAAAGCGCGTCACGAAGATGCGGCGACGCATTTCTTGGGTGACGCTTCGCATCGCCCGGAGCCTGTCTTAGCAGGCCCGCTGATCGCAGGCGCGTGAGCGATGAGCGGCGCAGCCGGCGAAGAGCGGTTTGCGTTAGAGCGCGCCGAGCGTCGCGGAGACGCTCGCGTCGCTTCGAGATTGACGCCCCCTCCCGCCGCGGCCTACCGAGCGGTAGCGCTCAGCACCCCTGCAGCGACGCGAGGCGACATGACCGAGGCGACTGAACAACCGGCCTATTTCTCGGAACGGGATGACGGTTCCTTCGTGGCGCTCGATCCGGCGCGCGGGCCCTGGTCCGCCAATCATTGTCATGCCGGCCCGGTCGCCGCCTTGGTGGCCCGAGCGCTCGAGCGCGCGGTTGGGCCGGCGAAGATGCTGACGCGGCTCTCGCTCGATTTGATCCGTCCAGCGCCCATGGCTGGGCTGCGCGTTGAAACCAGCGTGACGCGCGATGCGCGGACCGTCGCGACTGCGAGCGCATCCCTGATCGGCGCGGACGGCAAGGTCTGCGCGACAGCGAGCTCGCTGCATCTTGCGCCCAGCGCGATCGGCCCGGCGCCGTCGGCGGCGGTGGAGACGCCGGATCTCTCGGCCGCGGCGCCGGGCGCTTTTCCCATCCAAAGCGCCGCGCATGGGCTGAAGGGCTTCGGGAATTTCATCGAGATCCTGTTCCCGCCCGGCGAGGATGGCGGGCCTGGGCCGACGACGCTGTGGATGCGCACGCCGCCGCTGCTCGCCGAGGAGACGCCCTCGCCCTTCCAACGGCTCTGCCCGCTCGCCGATTGCGGCAACGCCACCGCGCGCAACGGCGAAATCGACGCCTGGAGCTTTGTGAACGCGGATCTCAGCATCCATATGCATCGCCCGCCCGAAGGCGAGTGGCTCGCCTCGCGCGCCATATCTCATTGGTGGGACAGCGGGATCGGGCTTTCACAAGCAGAGCTGAGCGATGCGCGCGGACCGGTGGCGACCGCGCTGCAGAGCTTGGTGATCCGCCCGATGGCGGGGTGACGCTTCGCGCCCGTCGGCGGCGTCGGGCGCGATCGCCCCGCTCACGGGGCGACCGCTTTTTTTGCGCGCCGGTCAGCGCGACATCGCCTGACGCTCGCGTTTGACGCAGCTCTCAAGCAGCGCCAGTCGGCGGCGCAGCTCGGTGAGGATCCGCTGCGGATCCGTCTCCGACCAGAGCGGGCTCGCCGCCGGATGGGCCTCGGCGAAGCCGGCCCAAGCGTCGCGCCATTTGCGGCCGTCCAGCCGGCCCTTTCGCATCAACCCGCCATGCGCCACCGGACACGGGCCCAGGCCGCGCATCCATTTGTCGAGCGCCTTGCGGCTCTTCGGCGGCGGCGGACCGTTGGCCGGACCCTCGAACTGGACGAGATGGAACTCGCCCATCGCCCGCTTCGGCCGCAGCTCGATGCTGGCGACGGAGCGTCCGCCCCGACGCATCGCGAAGATCAGCGACTCGCCGCGCGCGACCGGCCTGACATAAGTGTCGAGACAGTTGCGCATCGTCGCCGCTTCGCTTTTCAGCTCCTCGGCGCTGGTGAGCGGCGCGAAGCGGAAGCCGCCGACCGTGCTGGTCCGCGTCCAACCGCTCGAGCCGTCGAGAATGGCGCAGCGCTCATTGAGGAGATGCCGCACCGCCTCCGCCGCTTGGCTCGCCACTTTCGCGGTCGGCGCCGCCGGCGTCGAGGGCCGCGCGCACCAATCGCGCCGCGCATGCCGCGCGCTCCAAGCATAAGCCGCGAAAAGCTCGACCGCCTCGACCGCGATCGGCGCGCCCTGATAAAGCGCGCGCGAGGCGATCCAAGCGACAAAGCCTGGCGCGCCCAGCCGCTGCGCCGCGAGCACCCAGGCGAGCCACATCGCCGCGTTCTCCGGCGGCTTGGGGATCAGATGGGCCGCGCGGCGCGCGAAATCCTCATCCCCGCCCACCGGGCCGAGCGGCTCGGGCGTGAAGGCCTCGGGCGGCAGCTTTCGCGTCCAGAGCGGCACCGACAACGCCTCAGCCACCGCTTTGAGCGACGCGCCCGCCTTCACCAGCGCGACCGCGCGGCCCGTCGCCGCCGCGCCGCGCTCCGCGGTCGCGATCAGCGCCGCCGCCGCGGGGAAGCTGACCAGCAGATCCGCGCAGGGTTTGCCCACGATCGCGAAGCGGCGGAGCCGACCGCGCAAGCTCGGATGATAACGCCCGAGCGCCCGCACAAGCGCCTTAGACGGGCCGAGCGACGCCGGTCCGACATAGGCGCGAGGCCGCAATGGTGTGATCTCGTGCGACATGACGCGCACTCCTCCAGCCCGCACGCGGCTCAACGGAACGCGGTGCGGCGGCGATGAGAGAGCGCGGAGCGCCGCGGCGCGCGCCAAGGGCGACGCGCCAATCCGGCGGTATCCGCGCAAAATGAAGAGGATCGAAGGAGAAGCAGACGCGCCGCTTGCAGCGGCGTCTCGCCCGTCCAGTCGTCAGATCCGAAGGTCGGTCACCCGAAGGTGAGCGCGCCGCCTGGATCTCGCCAAAGCGCCTGGAGCTGTATGAACACGCCCTCTGCGCCGGCCGACATCTCGATCGGATTATGGCTGCAGAGTTCGTCCATGCGCGCTTCCCGCTTCTGTTTGCGACTGGGTTTGCTAAAGGAGCGCCTAGAAGCCGCTGAAGCGCGACCAGAGCGTGGCGTAATCATGGCGAGATTGGCGTCGCCGCCGGTTGCGGGCCAAACATTCGGACCGATCCGCAGGCGATACGGCGCGACAGGACAAGGCTTGCGAGATGGCGGCCTTCGTAACGCGATTTGCAAGGAGGCGAAGCCCATGAAAATCAACGGTAACGAGATCAGGCCGGGCAACATCATCGAGCATAACAGCGGCCTTTGGGCCGCAGTGAAGGTCTCTCACGTCAAACCGGGCAAAGGCGGCGCTTTCGCGCAAGTCGAGCTTCGCAATCTGCGCAACGGCTCGAAACTGAACGAACGTTTTCGTTCCGCCGACAAGGTCGAGCGCGTGCGCCTCGAGCAAAAAGACCAGCAGTTTCTCTACCAGCAAGACGATATGCTGGTGTTCATGGATGCGGAAACCTATGAGCAGATCGAGTTGCCTTCAGAGCTTCTAGGTGATCGCCGGCCGTTTCTGCAAGACGGCATGACAGTCGTCATTGAGTATTACGAAGAAGAAGCGCTGAACGTCACCTTGCCGGAAAAAGTCGTGTGTGAAGTGGCGGAGACGGAGCCGGTGGTGAAAGGCCAAACCGCCGCCAATTCATATAAGCCAGCGGTGCTGGATAACGGCGTCCGCATCACCGTGCCGCCGTTCATCGCGGTCGGCGAGAAAGTCGAGGTGATGACCGAGAGCTTTGATTATGTCGGCCGCGCAGGCTGATCAGCGCAGGCTGGGCGCGCCCGATTGAGCGCGCCAGGTTGCGCGCGTCGGGTTGAGCGCGCCATGTTGAGCGCGCGCGGCGCGCAGGGGCTCGGCGGACACGCCAAACCCTGACGCGCCGAGGAGCGCTCGCACCAAAAAACCCGCCGCCTTCACGAAGGCGACGGGCTGTCTTCACGCCGATCATGGACGCCCGAGCGCGCTTAACGCG
Source organism: Pseudomonadota bacterium (assembly GCA_038530925.1). Taxonomy (GTDB): domain Bacteria; phylum Pseudomonadota; class Alphaproteobacteria; order Rhodobacterales; family Rhodobacteraceae; genus JALEGB01. The sequence goes on along the minus strand of JBCBCG010000003.1, from coordinate 39,143 downwards.
GCTGCGTCTCGCCCATGCGCCAATCCGCGCGCACCTGTTCGACCACCTGCTCGTACTGCGCCTCGGCGCTGAGCGGCGGCGTATCGAGTTCGTTCAAATGATCCGTTGCCAGAAAGCTCCCCGCAGCGGCTGCGGCGACGCCGACAGACGCCACCAGAATATAGATGTTCATGTCTCTCTCCCCTCATCACCAGCGCGCAGCCAACGCGCCGGGCGACCGATCCGCTCCCTCGAATGCGCCGCGCGAAGACGTGGCGACGATAAAAACGAATCAACTCCGCAGTGTAGAGTTCGCACGAAATGCGCCGCCGCGCATCTCTCGCTGCGTGCGCCCGCCCGTCACAGGCGCAGAGATGATGCAAAGTAGCTTCAGGAGCTTCCAAAAAGACACATAAATTGCTTCGCCGCGCCTTCAATGCAGCGCGCGCAGCCAAGCCAACGCCTCAGCCTCGGATCGCGCCACCGCGCCGGAAGGGCCCGGCGAGGGCGGATCCGGCGGCGAAATCAAGGAGATCGGCAGGTCCAGCGCCGCCGCTGCGCGCCGCATCGGGGCCGCGAGCGCCGCGCCGCTGTTCTCCAGCACGAGCAGCGAGATCCTGTAATCAGAGAGAAGCGTCGCCTCATGACGCTCCGTGAACGGACCGCGGCCCAGCGTGTAATCGCCGCGCGCGACGGGCAGGCGCCCCGGCGGCGGATCATACGCGCGGACGAGATGCCAAAGATCCCGCCGCTCCGCAAACGGACCGAGCCGCTCCAAACCGACCCACAGAAACACGCGCGCGAAGAACGGCGCGCTGCGCGCGGCGGAGGCGGCGTTCGCGCTGTGGCGGACCCGATCGGACTGCGCCGTCCATAACGGACGATGATACTGCAAGAAGGGCAAGCCCAGCACCCGCGCCGCCCCGGCCGCCGCAGCGCGCAAAGGGGCGTCAAACGGATGGCTGGCGTCGATGAGCGCGCCGCATCGGCCCCATTTGAGCGCCGTCACCAGCCCTTCGGCGCCTTTGACGCCGCCGCGCCGCCCCATGCGCTCCGCGCTCGCGCGATCGATCTCAAGCGAGGCGCGGTCGATCTCGCCAAGCGCCCGCGCCCGCGGCGCGTCGATCGCATGGACCAGCTCAAGGCGCCGAAGCGCGCGATCGCGCCGCGCCGCCGCGACCAGCGCCGCCGCCTCGGCCGTTTCCCCCACCAACAGCGCCCTCACCGCCCAGCCGCCTCCCTCCGCAGCCAGCGGGCGGCGCCGAGCGCGAAGCCGCGCGGCGGAGCCTCAAAGTTTCAGGCGCTCGCGGATGCTCGGCCGCTCGCCCGCCGGCTTGTCGTTCTCTTCGACCATTTTGCGCCGCTCCTCGGCTTTGGCCACACGCGTCGCGTGAACAGGGTCGATCGTCACGCCATCGGCGAAGCTGTAGCCGACCCGCGTCTTGGTGCGCCAAACGCGCAGGGCGTAGGTCTTGCGGATCAGCGCGTCGCCTTGGTTGATCTCGACGATGGTCTGCTCGGGCGCGTTCTTATCCTCCATCGCGACACAGAAGCCGTTCTCAGAGATATCAAGCACCTGCGCATTGGCTTTTCCAATCCGCGCCTCAACAGGCGGCCAGGCCGTCGCCACGCGGTTGCGCTCGGAGCGCCGGAAATCCATCGCCCGCGGCTCTTCAGCGGCGTCTTGCTTGTTCCAAAACCGGTCAAACAGTCCCATTTCGCTCCACTCCTCTCCAAACGCGCCGAAACGGGCCGCGAAGGGTTTGCTTTCCCGTGAGAGAAGCAAAGGCGGCGCCGAATTACGCCTGGCGCGCGAACGCGCCGGCCGCTGGCGACGGGCGAGGCGAGCGTTCAGGGGCGGGGCCGGCGCATGAAAAGCGGCGCGAGGGCCAAGCCGGCGAGATAGCCGCCGATATGCGCTTGGCCGGAGATGAAGCCAGGCAGGATCGAGATCGCCAGGTTTAAGCCGACGAAAAGGAGCGACATTTTCGTTAGATAGCCGATCGGAGAGGGGCCATCGGCGAAGCGGCTCCGCGCCATGCGCAGGAACAGATAGCGGCGATAGAACTCGAGCGCGAGCACGCCGGAGATCGCGCCGGAGGCGCCGACGAGCGGCATCACTCCGCGCGGCGGCGGAAAACCGGCCGCCTCGAGCGCGTAAACCCAACCAAAATGCGCCAGCGCGCCAGCGATTGCGGCGGCGAGGAATGTCGCGAGATACGCGGGCGAGCCCATCGAGCGCTCCGGCGGCGGCCCGAACGCGGCCAGCGCCGCCATGTTGAAGCCGATATGGAGCAAACCGCCATGGAGCGCCGCATGGGTCAGGAGCGTCATGTCGAGCGAGGGCGCGACCACAGCGCCGTCATAGCCGATCAGGAAGGCGTAACCGGCCACGAGCGCATCGCGGCTGGCCAGGTTCAGCATGATGGCGATCTCAATCGCGCAGCATAATAGGATGACCGCCAACGTCACCGGCGCGCCGCGCATCGTCATGCTCGGGCCGTGACCAAGCGGATCGACGCGGCGCTCCGCGCTTTGCCGGTGTCCCGCCCCGCCCGGCGCGGCCTGATCGCGCCCGCCGTTCAAAGCGCTCGGAGCGCCCTCTTCTTGACGCTCAGGCGCTGTGCGGCGGGGATCGAGGCGCGGCGCGCCGCTGGGACGGGACGGAGCGCCGTCCCCAGAATCTCTGTCATCCATGCCCGTTTAGTCGAGGCTCGCGCCGCCGCTGGCAAGCCCTGCGACGCGCCGCGCGACATCGAGTGGAGGAACGCGGGCTCAGGGTTTCGACCGCAAATGCAAAAGACGCGCGCTGTTTGGATCTTTCAGCGGCGCGCGCGCGCGCCAGTCGAGCCCGTACCATTCCACCATCTCGCCCAAGATCTGCGCCAGCAGCAGCTCGCTGACGGCGCCTTGGGCGGGCGCGCAGCGCTCGAACGGCAGATACGCCGCCCGTGGCAGCAGCAGATGCGCCCGCTTCTCAAAGCCGAGCGCCGCGATCTCCGCATCCGGCATCTGAAAATGGCCCGGCTGATTGGTGCGCCGCGTGGTGAGCGGCAGCGCGATCACGCCGCCCTCGGCGATATGCGTCACCAGCCCCGGCCGGGTCTTGCCCGCCATGCGCGGAAAGACGGCGCGCACGCCGCCGCCCACCGCGAAGCCGGCGGCGACCTGGGCGCTGGCGGTCTCGTCCTCTCCTGCGGAGGCGTCCTCGACGGCGGCGAGATCGATCCGTTCGATCGGGCCGGCGGGCGGCTGCGCCGGATCCTGCGCCATGGTCATCGCCTCCGTCGCTGCGCCGGCGGCGCGCCGGGACGCTTCTTCGAATCTCCGAGGCTCAAGCCTTTATGAGCGTGCCCGCGCCATGGTCGGTGAAGAGCTCCAGCAGCACCGCATGGGGCTTGCGCCCATCCAGGATCACCGCCGCATCGACGCCGCCGGACACCGCCTCGAGCGCCGTCTCCGTCTTCGGGATCATGCCGCCGGAGATGACGCCGTCGCGGGTCAGCGCCGTCACCTCCGCGCCGGTGAGATCCGTCAGCACCTGCCCTTCGGCGTTCCGCACGCCGTCCACATCCGTCAGCAGCAACAACCGCTCCGCCCGCATCGCCGCGGCGATCGCGCCCGCCGCCGTATCGGCGTTGACGTTGTAGGTCTCGCCCGCGACGCCCACGCCCACCGGCGCCACCACGGGAATGTAATCACTCTCGATAAAGCGCTCGAGCACGCCCGGATTGATGGTCGCTGGGCGGCCGACGAAGCCGATGTCAACGGTCTTGGTTTCGCCGCTCTCAGCGTCCCGCGTCTCATGAAGCAGCTTTTCAGCGATAATGAGATTGGCGTCCTTGCCGGACAGGCCGACCGCCTGGCCGCCCGCTTGATTGATCGCGGCGACGATCTCTTTGTTGATGGCGCCGGCCAGCACCATCTCCACCACCTTCACCGTGGCCTCGTCCGTCACGCGCAAGCCGTCGACGAACTCCGCGCCCAATGAGAGCTGGCTCAGCATTTTGCTGATCTGCGGGCCGCCGCCATGCACCACGACGGGCTGCACATTGCACTGCTTCATCAAGACGACGTCGCGGGCGAAACGCTCCATCAGCGCACGGTCGCCCATGGCGTGGCCGCCGAATTTAATGACGACCACCTTGCCGTCATAGCGCTGCAGGAAGGGCAACGCCTCCGAAAGCGTCCGCGCCGTCGCCACCCAATCCCGCCGCGCCATTCGCGCATCCATCACTCGAGACCCCGCCATCGCCCTGCTCTTCCGCGCCGCCGCCCCTCGCCTTATCGGCTGAGAGCACCGCCGCTCGCAAGCGGCGCGCCGCCTCAACTCTCTGCGAGAAGCTGCGCGATCGCCGCGCGCAGCCCTTCGACGCCGCGTCCGGTCTCCGACGAGGTGAGCAGGATCTCGGGATAGGCCGCCGGATGCGCGCGCAACCCTTCGGCGACGCGCGCGGCCGTGGCTTCGAGCGCCGCCGCTTTCGGCTTATCGGCTTTCGTCAGCACAACTTGGAAGGACACCGCCGCCTGCCCGAGCAGCGTCATGATCTCCGCATCCGCCTTCTTCAGCCCATGCCGCCCATCGATCAGGAGATAAACGCGCCGCAGGCTCGCCCGGCCGGAGAGATAAGCTTTGAGAACGTTCTGCCAGGCGTCGACCACTCTCTTCGGCGCTTCGGCGAAGCCATAGCCCGGCAGATCGACCAGATAGAGCTTGTCGTCGACATCGAAGAAATTGAGCTGCTGCGTGCGGCCGGGCGTGTTCGACGCGCGCGCGAGCGCTTTGCGGCCGGTCACCGCGTTGATCAGCGAGGATTTGCCGACATTCGAGCGCCCGGCGAAACAGATCTCGAGCCGGTCGCCCGTCGGCAACTGCGCCAGATCAGCGACGCCGAGCACAAAGCGCGTCTCCCGCGCGAAAAGCAGCCGCCCGCTCTCCGCGAGGGCTTCATCGACCGGCGGATCGATGGCGAAGGCGAAGCCGCCGGCGCTCGAAGATAGGCTCGGCTCGGGCCCACTCAGCTCTTCGTCTCCTTCGGCGCGAGCCCGAGCTGACGCTTCATATTGCCGATGATGTCGACTTCGACGCCCTGGCTTTTCATGATCGAGTATTGCTGAAGGATCGTGAACACGTTGTTCGCCGTCCAGTAAATCACCAAACCGCTGGCGAAGGTGCCGAGCATGAAGGTGAAGAGCAGCGGCAGCATGTTGAAGATCTGAGCTTGCACTGGATCCGTCGGCGCTGGGTTCAGCATTTGCTGGATCCACATGGTGACGCCCATGAACACGGGCCAAATGCCGATCGCGAAGATCGCGAACAGACCAGCGTCGTTGAGACCGTCCCAAGGCATTAAACCGAAGAGATTGAGGATCGAGGTCGGATCCGGCGCCGACAGATCTTGGATCCACCCGAAGAATGGCGCATGCCTCACTTCAAGTGTAACGTAGAGAACCTTGTAGAGCGAAAAGAAAATCGGGATCTGCAGCAGGATTGGCAAACAGCCCGAGGCGGGATTCACCTTCTCTTTCTTGTAAAGCTCCATCATCGCCTGCTGCATTTGCATGCGATCTTCTTTGTGGAGCTCTTGAATCTTTTGCATCTCAGGTTGAAGCTTCTTAAGCTTCGACATAGAGACAAAGGATTTGTGCGCCAAAGGATAAAGGATTAGCTTAAAAATCAACGTCAGCAAAATAATAGCGACGCCCATATTGCCAGTGGCGGCGTTTAAAGCCGATAAAAGCTCGAAGATCGGCCTTGTTAAAAAGAAGAACCAGCCCCAATCGATCGCGTCGGTGAAGCGAGAGGAGCCGCCCTCGTCGCCTGGGCCGCCATAAAGGAAGAAGTCCGAGAATTTTCCGAGGAAGCTCGTCGGCTCCGCGACGCCGTCGATCAGGTATTTGTAATCGCGCAGCACGCCGATCTCTTTCGCACCGGCGAAAAGGCGCGTCGTGACTTCAAGGCTCTCGCCAGCGGCCACGGTGCGCTCCGGATAAAAGACGCGCGAGCGGTAGATCGGCTGCCCGCCTTGCCCGGTCGCGGTCTCGAACACCGCATTGAAACTCTGCCGCCCCGCCGGCGCCAGCGCCGCCATCCAGTATTTATCAGTGAAGCCGAGCCAACCGCGATTGGCGACCTCGATCCGCTCGCCCATCGCGCCGCTTTTGGCGTTCAGCAGCTGTCCATCGGCCAGATCCTCGTAATCGAATTCTCGAAAGGCGCCGTCGAATACACCGATCGGCCCTTCATGCAGGATCCAAATACCTTCGCGCTCCGGCGTGCCGAGCCGCTCCAACTGCGCGATCGCGGTCAGATCCACCGGCGCGTCGGTGGTGTTCTCCACCGATTGGGTGATCGTGAACATGTAGCGATCATCAAGAGCGATGGTGCGCCGGAACAAAAGACCTTCGCCATTGTCCCAAATCAGGCGCAGCGGCTGCTCGGGCGTCAGCACCTCGGGCGAGCCGGGCTCCACCGCCCAGAGCTCAGCGCCGCTGGGCGCCGCGACTGCGCCGCCGAACCAGCCGAAGCGGGCGAAATAGGCGTTCGGCGTCCCCAGCGGCCAGAGCAGCTCCACGAGCGGGCTGTCCTCATCGAGGCTTTCGCGATGCTCCTTCAGCTTCAACTCGTCGATCAAGCCGCCCTGCAGCGCGATGGTGCCCTCGAGAAGCTCCGTTTCGATCCGCACGCGCGGGCTGCGCTCGAGCGCGGCTTCTCGGCTGAGCGTCGCGCCGCCGAAGGGCGTCGCCGCCGCATCCGCCGCGACCGCGTCTTCGCCGCCGGCGCCCGGCTCGACATTGGCCTCCGCCGCAGCCTGGCGCGCCGCCTCCTGCGCCGCGCGCTGGCGTTCAAGATCCGGGTTCACATAGAAAATCTGCCAGAGCAGGATCACGCCGATGCTCAGCACCGCGGCCAGTATGAGGTTGCGCTGGTCCTCGGGGGACGGCTGCTGTTGCATCCAGGGCTCCATACAGATGACCACGGCGCGGAAGTCGATGCGCCGTCGGGCGACGCTGGGCGCGCCGCTCGAAGCGGCGCGGCATACGCCGGCCGCCAACGCCGTCTTGAAGCGGCGCGCCGCGCAAAGGTCAAGGCGCCGGCGCGACTTCCAGCCGCGCGAAGGGCCGCTGAGACGCTACGCCTCGCCTGAAGGAGGATCGCCGTGAAGGGCGCCGGCGCTGGCGTTTTCGCCCGGCGCGCCCAGCGCCGCAGGCGCCAAGGAGGCGAAATCAAACAGCCGCGGGTCGAGCAGATGGCTCGGCCGCCCATTGGAGAGCGCGCGGAACAGCACGGTCTTGCGCCCGGGCTGCGCCGCCTCCCACCCATCGAGCATCGCTTTGATCTTCTGGCGCTGCAGCCCGTCCTGACTGCCGCAAAGATCGCAGGGGATGATGGGAACGCGCAGCGCCGCGGCGAATTTCGCCAGATCCGCCTCGGCGCATTGCGCCAGCGGGCGCAGCACCAGGAGATCGCCCTCCTCATTCAGCAGTTTCGGCGGCATCGCCGCCAGGCGCCCGCCATGGAAGAGGTTGAGAAAGAAGGTCTCAAGCACGTCTTCGCGGTGATGGCCGAGCAGGATCGCTTCGCAGCCTTCTTCGCGCGCGATGCGATAAAGATGGCCGCGCCGCAGCCGCGAGCAGAGCGCGCAATAGGTCTTTTCAGCCGGCACCTTGTCGATCACCACCGAATACGTGTCTCGATACTCGATGCGATGCGGCGCGCCGATGTCGTCGAGATAACGCGGCAGCACCTCTTTCGGAAATCCAGGCTGTCCTTGGTCAAGATTGCAGGCCAAAAGATCGACCGGCAGCAAGCCGCGCCATTTGAGATCAAGCATCAACGCCAACATGGCGTAGCTGTCTTTGCCGCCGGAGAGACAGACGAGCCAGCGCGGCGCCGACGCGCCTCGATCGGCCGCGCGCAGCATGCCGTAGCGCTCGATCGTCTCGCGCGTTTGCCGGATCAGACGTTTGCGCAGTTTGTTGAAGGCCGTGGTCTCCGGCGCCGCGGCGTAGACGCGCGGGCGCTCCGCCTCATCCTTCGGCGCGTCCGCCGCGCGCGCGTCAGCCTCGTCCCGCATCCGCCTCGCCTCGCATCAGCCTCATCCCAAAGCGATCGCCATCGCCCTTGCTCTGACATGGGCGCCGCCGCGGATGAACCAAAAAGAGAGAGGATGCGCGCTAAGCGGCGCCTTCAAGCCCAAGCGCCGCAGCTGGTTCGCGCTGGATGTCGCGAGCCCGCGCCGCCAGCGCCGAGGCGGGCAGCGGCCGGCAGATCGCGAAGCCTTGCAGCTCGTCGCAACCGAGCGCGGCGCAGAGCGCCGCTTGCTCTCCGGTCTCGACGCCTTCGGCTACGACCCGCACCTGCAGCGCCGCGGCGATCTCTACGATCGCGCGCACCATCACGCCCGAGCTTTCGACCGAACCGAGCCCCTGCACCAGGCGGCGATCGATCTTGATCGTGCGCGGACGCACTTGGGTGAGCGAGAGGATCGAGGAATGGCCGCTGCCGAAATCATCCAGCTCCAGCGCGACGCCAAGATCGCGCAGCGCCTGAAGCCGCTGAAAATCCGCCTCCGCCGCTTGCTCGAGGAAAATCGTCTCCAAGAGCTCGAACGACACCGACGACGCAGGCAAGGCCAGCGCCTTGAGCCGCTCCAAGAGATTGCTTTGCGACAGGCGATCGGCTGAGACGTTGACGGAGATGCGGGGGATGTCGAGGCCGAAAGCCCGCCAGGCCGCGAGATCGCCCAGCGCCCGTTCGAGAATGATGTCGTCGATGCGGTGGATGACGCGGTGATCCTCCGCGATCTCGATGAAGGCGCCGGGCCCGAGCACGCCGCGATCAGGATGACGCCACCGCGCCAGCGCCTCGACTGAGCGAACCTCATGCGTGCGCGCATCGACGCGCAGCTGATAAAAGGGCTCGAACGCGCGCGAGCGGATCGCATCGTCGATCTCATCGCCGAGCGCCTTGCGATCCCGGATCGCTTGCTCCAACGCGCCGGAATAATGCGCGACGACGCCGCGGCCGCGGCCCTTAGCCAGATAGAGCGCGCGATCGGCGTTCGCGAGCAACGCGCCCGCGTTGATGGCGTCGCCGCGCGCATGGGCGACGCCGAAGCTGCCGCAGACGCGCAGCTGCGAGGCGCCGTAAGGGATCGGCAAGCTCAAATCGCGCACGATCGACTCCGCAAAAGCGGTCACCTCCGCCAGATCGCCATCGAACAGCATCAGCAAAACGAACTCGTCGCCGCCAACGCGCGAGACAAAGGCGCGCCCCGCCGCGCTTTCCGAGAGAACGCGGCCGACATGCAGCAGCACATGATCGCCCGCCGCATGCCCGATTGTGTCGTTGATCAGCTTAAAGCGGTCGAGATCGAGATGGAGCGCCGCCATGGCCTTGCCCTCGGCGCGGGCGGCGCCGGTCATCTTCTCGAACGCAGCGCGCAAGTAACGTCGGTTCGGCAAGCCGGTCAGCGGGTCGTGCATCGCCTCGCGTTCTGAGCGCGCTTTGGCCGCCTCCGCCTCCGCCAGCGCGTCGCGCAGCGCTTCGGTCCGTTCGGCGACCACTGTCTCCAAATCGGCGTTCAGCGTCGCAAGCCGCTGGTTGGCCTCGTAAAGCGCGCTGCTCTTCTCTTCCAGAAGCCGTTCCGCCTCGCGCCGCGCCGCGCGCTCGCGCCGGCAGCGCCGCTCCAAGCGCAGCGCCTCCTGCGCCGCATCCGCGGAGGCGCGCTGCGCCTCAGTGAGAGACGGCGGCTCCTCGCTCGCCTGGCCAACCGGCTCGCCGCAGGACGGCGTCGGAGAGAACTCGGCGCTCATGAGAAGGGATCACGCGGCGGAGGCTTGGACGCGGGTCACGAGAATCGAGAGGCCGCCCTCGGCCGGTTGATGGCTTACATCGAGACGTTCGCCGAAATGCTCGGCGCAGCCTTCGATCAAACCGAGGCACAGCGCGCCGAGCGGCCGGCAGGAGCGGTATTCGAGCCGCATGCCCGCCTCGCCCACGCGTTCGGCCTTCAGCGCCGGCGGCTGCGCGTCCGGATAGATCTTCCGCACTTCGACATGCACGATGCTCTCGACGCTCTCAAGAAAGCTGAATGTATCCTGAGGGCCCTCGAAGAACGCTGGATAAAGCGCGCTGAAGCGGCCGAAGAGATGTTTGCCGTATGCGTGGATCAGCTCCGGCGCAGGCGTGTTCAGCAGTTCGGAGAGCGCGCCGATCATCGCCGCGAGTTCGGTGAACGGATAATTGCCGGTTGAGGTGTAGGCGCCGCCGGACGCTGGATCAGCGCGCAAGATCATCTCATCGACGACGTCGTAGCCCGCCACCCCCTCGACGAAATCGAGGAATTCCGTGAAAACCAAGCCTCGCATCGATCGCTCCTGGCGCACCCCGCCGCAACCCAGGGTAGCGCGACGCGGCTTAAGGATTTCTGAAACGATCGCTCACGCGCCCGCGCCGCCTCAGCGTTCGGCGCGCAATTTTACGAAGTATTCCAGGCGCTTTTTCATCTCCCGCTCAAAACCACGCTCGACGGGTTGATAATACTCGGGCCGATCCATTCCATCTGGAAAGTAATTCTGCCCAGAGAACCCATCCGGCGCGTCGTGATCGTAAGCGTAGCCCGCTCCAAAGCCTTGCCGCTTCATCAAAGCCGTCGGCGCGTTCAAAATATGCGCCGGCGGCGGCGCGGATCCGCTCTCTCTCGCCGCGCGGCTCGCCGCTTTGTAAGCCACATAAGCGGCGTTCGATTTCGGCGCGAGGCTGAGATAGATCACCGCTTGCGCCAGCGCGAGCTCCCCTTCCGGGCTGCCGAGAAAATCGTAAGCCTCCTTCGCGCCGAGCGTCTGGCGCAGCGCTTCAGGATCGGCGAGGCCGATATCCTCCACCGCCATCCGCACCAACCTCCGCGCGAGATAGAGCGGATCCTCGCCGGCGCTCAGCATGCGGCAGAGCCAGTAAAGCGCCGCATCCGCATCGGAGCCCCGCACCGCTTTGTGCAGCGCCGAGATCAGCCCGTAATGCCCGTCGCGATCCTTGTCGTAGACCGCCGCGCGGCGGCTGAGCGCGCCGCCGAGCGCCGCCGCGCCAAGAGGCTCCGGCGGGTCGAGCGCCAGCGCCTCCTCCGCCAAGGTGAGGAGCGCCCGCCCATCGCCGTCCGCCATCGCGCGGAGCGCCGCGCGCCCTTCCGGCGTCACGGGCAGCGGCCGCCCCTCCGCGTCCTCGGCGCGCATCAGCAGCCGCTCCAAAGCGGCGTCATCAAGCCGCTTCAGGATCATCACCTGCGCGCGGCTGAGGAGCGCCGCGTTGAGCGCGAAAGACGGGTTCTCCGTCGTCGCGCCGACCAGCGTGATCAGCCCCTCCTCCATATGCGGCAAGAACCCGTCCTGCTGAGCGCGGTTGAAGCGGTGGATCTCATCGACGAAAAGCAGCGTGCCGCGGCCCATCTTCCGTTCCGTCCGCGCCGCCTCGAAGGTCTTCCGCAGCTCCGCGACGCCGCTGAAAATGGCGCTGATCTGCACGAAGCGCAGCGACACCTTCTCCGCCAAGAGCCGCGCGATGGTGGTTTTGCCGACGCCGGGCGGCCCCCAGAGAATGAGCGAGGAGAGCCGTCCAGCGCCCAGCATGCGGCCGATCGGACCGTCCGGCCCCAGGAGATGATCCTGACCAGCGACCTCCTCCAACGCCGCCGGCCGCAGCCGGTCTGCCAAGGGTCGCGGCGGCCCGCTTCGCGCCGACGCCGCTTGCGGCGCGGCGTCCGCATCATCGGGTTCGCCGAAGAGATCCGCCATCGCGCCTCGCCTCCTGTCGCCAAACGCCTTAGCGCAGCCGCAAGGTCAGGCGCCGCCCGTCCCGATCGAACAGCAGCTCCTCAAGCCCCGGCTCCGCCTCGATCACATCGACCAGATCTTCGACCGCGTCGATCGCATAGCCGTTGTAGACCCGCAAAAGATCGCCCGCCCGCAAGCCGTAGCGCGCCGCGCGCCCGCGCGCGCCGATCACCACCACGCCGCTCTCAGCGCTTAAGCGCGCCCGCGCCGGCCGGCCGAGCTGACGTCCGAGCTCCTCCGCAAGCGCGGGGTTGAGATTGGCGATGGCGAGGCCGCTCAGGCTGGTGCGCCCGCTGATCTCCCGCTCGCGCCGCGGCGGCGTCTCCGGCGCGGCGATCAGGTCGATGCGCGCCTCCTGCCGGCGTCCGCGCCGATCGAGCACCTCCAGCGCCGCCGTCGCGCCGACGCCGAGCGTGTTGAGCCGAAAGGACAGCTCGCCCGGATCATCGATCGGCTCGCCCTCGACGCTCAGCACCACCGAACCCGGCCCCAGCCCCGCCGCAGCGAAGGGGCTCTGCGGCGCGACCTCCTGAAGGATCACGCCTTGCGGCCGGCGCAGGCCAAGCGAGCCGGCGATGGTCGCGTCCACCACTTGCGCCGCCACGCCGAGCCAAGGACGGCTGAGCCGCATCGCGCCAGACCGCGCCTGGCGCACCGCCTGCGCCGCCAGCGTCGCGGGAATGGCGAAGCCGATCCCGTTCGAACCGCCCGACCGCGTGAGGATCGCGCTGTTCACGCCGACCAGCCGGCCGCGCATATCCACGAGCGCGCCGCCGGAATTGCCCGGATTGATCGCCGCATCGGTCTGCAGAAAGGTCTGCCCGCCGCTCGTCGTGCGCGCCGCCGCCGAGAGAATGCCGGTCGTCACGGTCTGGCCGACGCCGAAGGGATTGCCGATCGCCAGCACCAGATCGCCGACCTCCATCGCGTCGCTGTCGCCGAACTCGAGAAAGGGCAGCTCGGCCGGGTCGTCGAGCTGCAGCACGGCGAGATCGGAGCCCTCATCAGCAAGCAGCACCTCCGCGGTGAACTCCCGCCGATCATTCAGCGCCACTGTGATCTCGACGGCGCCGGCGATCACATGCTGATTGGTCACCACCAGCCCGCTTTCATCGACGATCACGCCCGATCCGAGCGAGCGCTCGATCCGCTCCCGCGTGAACCCCGGCCCGCGGAAGCGGCGCATGAAGCGCTCGAAGAACGGATCGGCCATCATCGGCGAGGCTCGCCGGCGCACCAATTTCTCAGCGTAGATATTCACGACCGCCGGCGCCGCTTTCTTCACCACCGGCGCATAAGAGAGCTGGATCTCCGCCTGCGAGCCCGGCGCGACCCGCTCTGGCGCGCCTTGAGCCCAGGCCGGGCCGGCCGCGGCGAGAGCGAGGATCGCCGCCATCACCAAGGCGCCCGCGGAGATTGGCGGCGCGGCGCGGTTCGAAAATCCTGTGGGCATCCTGTTTTCTCCTGCTCTCTCGCATCAGAGAATAGGAAGAGAGGCGCTGGCGCGCCAGCGGACGCGCGGCGTTATGGGATGGGTCAGGCGATGCGGCCGGGCGAGACGGCGGAGATCGGCGGTTGGACGGTGCGGCGGCTCGGGCCGACTGATCTGGAACGAGCGCGCGCGCGCCGCGCTCTCTTCGCCGACGCTTTCGAAGCCGATGGCGCGCCGTATCGCCAGCGCCCGCCGGGCGAGGCTCTCTCCAAAGGCCGCCCAAAGGCTGCTCAGACGCGAGCACACCGCGATTATGATCGCGCTCCATGAGGGCGCCGCCATCGGCGGCCGCGTCGCCTACGCGCTCGAGAAACGCGAGAAGGAGCCGGCGGCGACCTATCTCTACGACCTCGCCATTCTCTACGACCTCGCCGTCGCCGCCGCGCATCGCCGGCGCGGCGGCGTCACCGCGCTCCTCAAAGCCCTCCGCCGCGGGGCCCGCGGGCAGTGCGCCGCGGTGATCTTCGTCCACGCCGATTACGCCGACCCGCCCGCCATCGCACCCCATGAACGCTTCGGCGCGCGCGAAGAGATTCTGCATTTCGACATCGCAGCGGATCGCGAGATCGCGCAGACGAACAGCTGACCGCCTGCTCTTCGCCGGCTGTCGCCGCTCATCGCTCATGCCCCGGCGCTGCGATGAGCGGCGACAGCCGGCGAAGAGCAGGCGCGCTCACGTCTCCGGAAACAGCAGCCCGAGCGTTTGGACGCGGCGGAGGAGGCGGCCGACGGGCACATCCTCCGTCATGCCCATGCCGCCATGGATCTGCACCGCCTCCTTCGCCGTCTTCAACGCCAGCGCCGCGGCGTGGGCGTAGGCGCGGCGGGTCATGGCGCGGGCTTCATCCGACCAGCCGGCGTCGGCGAGGCCCGCGGCGCGGTAGACGAGCGAGCGCGTGGTCTCGACGCCGACGGCCATGTCCACCATCCGATGCTGCAGCACTTGGAACGCGCCGATCGGCGCGCCGAACTGCTTGCGCGTCATGGAATAAGCCGCCGTCTCCCGCGCCAGGCGTTCGGCGAGGCCGACCAGCTCCGCCGCCATCGCGAGCCGCGTCTGATCAACCGCGAGCGCCAGGACCGAAGCCGCCTCGCCGGGTCCGGCGAGCAGCGCCTTCGCCGGCAGGACCGCGCCCGAGAGCGCGACATCCCCCGCGAACCCGTCATCGCGCGTCCGGTACGGCGTCAGCGTGATCCCCGGCGCGTCCGCGGACGCGAGGAAGAGCCCGAGACCCGCCGGATCGCCCGGCGCGCCTTCGATCCGCGCCAGCAGCACCAGACGCTGCGCCGCCGAACCGCCCAAGGCGAGCGACTTCACGCCGTCGAGGCGCCAGCCCGAGCCCTCTCGCCGCGCCATGGTCTCGCAATAATAGAGATCGTTCCGCGCCCGCGGCTCATGCAGCGCCGCCGCCGCCCGCACCGCGCCGCTGGCGATCTCGCCAAGCAACTCCGCGCTTCGCGCCGGACCGCTCGCGCCGGCGATGAGCCCGCCCGCCAGGATCGAGGAAGCCATCAGCGGCTCGATCACCAAGCCCGGCCCCAGCGCCTCGTAAAGCGAGACGATATCGCCCGCGCCGGTCGCGCCGCCGCTCTGCATCCCGCCATCATCCTCTTGGAACGACAGCATCAGCCATCCCAGCTCCGCCATCGCCGCCCAGCGCGCCTCATCGAACGGCGCCGCGCCCATGGTCTTGCGCGCGCCCTCGTCGTAAGAGCGCTCGATGAACTTGGCGACGCTGTCTTTGAGCAGCGCCTGATCCTCGTTCGGCTCGAACATCGCCATGGCTCAAAGCCCTCCCATCAGCAGCTTGGCCATGATGTTCTTCTGCACCTCGGAGGTGCCGCCATAAATCGAATGCGAGCGGCCGAAGAGAAAGCTGCTCATCGCGGTCTGGCCGTAGACGCCGTAGGGCGAGACCTCGCCCGCGGCCACGGGTCGGCGCAGCGCGGCGGGACCAGCGACGCGCACCGCCAGCTCAGAGACGTCCTGCGCCAATTCCGAGCCCAAGAGCTTCAGCGGCGCGGTGAGGCGCATGGCCTCGGGCGATTGCGTGGGCGCCGCCAAAGCGCGTTCTTCAAGCGCGTCCAGCGCCTCGAGCCGGTCTTCAAGCGCGTCGAACGCCGCGGCGATGGTCGGATCGCCGAGCGGCGGCGCGACGAAAGCTTCGCCCGAGGCGGCGTAAGCTTTGGCTTTGGCGAGATCTCGGCGCGTTCCCGCGACATTGGCGATGCCGGCGCGCTCGTTCACGAGCAGGAACTTAGCGTAAGTCCAGCCCTCGTTCTCAACGCCGACAAGGTTCTCCGCCGGCACGCGCACATCGGTGAAGAACACCTCGTTCAGGTGATGCATGCCGTCGATGCTATCGATCGCGCGCACCTCGACGCCGGGGCTCTTCATGTCGATCAGCAGAAACGAGATGCCTTTTTGCGGCTTGGCCTCCGGATCGGTGCGCACCAAACAGAACATCCAATCGGCGAAATGGGCGTGCGTGGTCCAGATTTTCTGACCGTTCACGACGTAATCGTCGCCGTCGCGGATCGCGCGGGTCTTCAGCGAGGCGAGGTCCGAGCCTGCGCCAGGCTCCGAGTAGCCTTGGCACCAGAAAATCTCGCCCGAAAGGATGCCGGGCAAATGCCGCGCTTTTTGCGCGGCCGAGCCGAAACTGTAGATCACCGGGCCGACCATCACCACGCCGAACGGACTGATCATCGGCGCCTCGACGCGGGCGCTCTCCTCCATCAAGACGCCGAGCTGCGCCGCGGACCAGCCGGCGCCGCCATATTCGGTCGGCCAATTAGGCGCGCCCCAGCCTTTCGCATGCAGCGCCGCCTGCCACCACGCCATCGCTTCGCGCTCCGCGCCGAGAAGGCCGGTCATCGCGGGCCGAGCGCGCCCCGCCATCGTCTCATCGACAAAGGCGGCGACCTCGGCGCGGAAGCTCGCCAGCTCAGCGGCGTCGGCGCGATCGGATGCGGATTGGGTCATCTCTCAACTCCCTGGTGACGCCGTCTGATGACGCGGCGTTCGGTATGCGGCGCTCGCGCCGGAAGGCGACCATTGGCCTCGGCGCCGCGCGCTTGCGCGACGTCCGCTCGCGAGTATTACAAAGCAACCATGCGGCGGCTGCAACGCCTCGATGGCGGCGGCGGCTCATCATCGCGTTGGGCGTTGGGACTGAGTGTCGATCCGGATCGAGGAGCGCTGAGCATGTATCAGAAGATCATCGTCGCCGTGGATGTGGAGCGGCCTGAAAGCGCCGCGACGGCGCTGGCGGCGGCGGAGCAACTGGCCGCGCTGGGCGAGGCGGCGCTCTGCGTCGTGAGCGTACGCGCCGATGACGCCGCGCTCACCACTTTCGCCTTCGGAGAAGCGGTGAAGGAGCTGGCGGCGGCGGTGAAGGCGCGCTCGGGCCTCGATGTCGGCTGGCGCGCGGTCGATGACGACGACGTTGATGAAGGGCTCGAGCGCATCGTCGAAGAGCTCGAGCCCGATCTCGTGGTGATCGGCGCGCATGAGCCGACCTGGCTTGAGATCTTCACCGGCCCGACGATCCGCGATTTCGTGGCGAAATGCGAAGCCTCTCTCCTCATCGCGCGGTGATGGGCGGAGCGCGCTGGTGGGGCCGCGCGGCGCGCAATATTGTTTTCAAAACGAAAAAAGAGGCGGCGCCGCGCTTGGCGATCGCCCGAGACCCTCTGTCGGGAGGGATGATGTGATGAGACTTCTATTCGGCGCGCTGCTCGCTTTCGGGCTCGCCGGCGCGGCGCAGGCGCAGGATCTTTGCACCGATCCGCAGCGCAGCTGCGGGCGCCTTGTCGAACCGAATTGTCTAAGCCGCATGGCGGCGGGCGCCATCGATACATCCGACACAGGCTGCCAAGGCCAAGTCGCCACCTATCGCGAGTGCTTAAAGACAGTGAGCAGCGTCTGCGGAGACGACGCCGGCGCCTCGGTGCAGCGATCGATCGAAGTGGCGCCCTCCGTAGAAGCGACAATCATCGTGCAGGAAGCCTCCACGCTCGAAGGCTGCGTCGTCGCCGGCACGCTTCCGGAGTTCGGCCATTACCGCATCTCCGACAAAACCTCGTTCCGCCGGCCAGACGGGCAGATCTGGTTTTTCGTCACCCACCACAAGTACCAAGGGAATTCGAGTATCCGCGTGAACCTGCCCTTCACGCCCCAAGGTTGGGCCGCGTGTCGCGGCGAAAAGCCGACCTGCGTCTTCCGGGACGAGGCGGAAGGCGCCTACAGGATCACCGTGTTCGAATCCAAATCTGATTACGCGCAAGTCACCATTACGCGGCTGGAGAACTAGTCGACCTCTCAGCCCATTCCTGCGCGCGGCGTCCTCGCGCGGGCTACTCCGCCGCCAGCGCTGAGACGCCGGCTTTGGCGTCTTCTTTGATCATATCGGCGGCTTTCTCGCCGATCATGATGCTGGGCGCGTTGGTGTTGCCGCTGATCAGCCGCGGCATGATCGAGGCGTCGACGACGCGCAGGCCGCGCACCCCGCGCAGGCGCAGACGCGGATCCACCACCGCGCTCTCCTCCGCGCCCATCGCGCAGGTGCCGACCGGATGATAGACCGTGTCGGCCTTGTTCCGGATATGCTGCTCAAAGCCGGCGTCGGTCTCCCAACTCGGATCGCTGTCCACCTCTTGAGTGATGTGATTGCTCAGCGGCGGCGAGGTCATGATCTGGCGCATCATCCGCGCGCCGCGCAGCAACGTCTCCATATCGCGGTCATCCACCAGGAATTGCGGGTCGATCACCGGCGCCGCCGCCGGATCGGGCGAGCGCAGCGTCACCGTCCCGCGGCTCTCCGGGCGCAGCACGCACACATGGCAAGAAAAGCCATAGCCCGGCGTGAAGGCGCGCCCGTGATCCTTGATCATGCCGATGCCGAAATGGAGCTGGATGTCCGGCCACGCCTCATATTCCGGCGTGGTGGCGAGGAAGGCGCCGGCCTCGGCGATCGGCGAAGACAGCATGCCGCCGCCATTGCGCAGCCATGTGATCGCCGCCCCGCTCAACCGCATCGCGCCGGTGAGGCCGATGCCGATGAGATCCGTGGTGCGCGATTTATAGCCCAAGATGAAGTCCGGATGATCCTGCAGGTTCGCGCCCACCATCGCCCGGTCGGAGCGCACCGTGATCCCGTGCTGGCGGAGATGCTCGCCGGGCCCGACGCCCGACAGCATCAAGAGCTGCGGCGACTGGAACGCGCCGGCCGAGAGGATCACCTCCGCCCGCGCCCTTACCTCGCGCGCCGTTTTGCTCTTGCCCTTGCGATAGGCGACGCCCACCGCGCGGCCGTCCTCGATCAGCACGCGATCGGCGTAGGCGTTCGTCTCCACATGCAGGTTCGGGCGCGAGAGGTTCGGATGCAAAAACGCGGCGGCGGCGGAGCAGCGCTCGCCGCGTTTGTCTTTGCGGTGGAAGATCGTGGTCTGATAATAGCCGACGCCATTTTGTTCGGGCCCGTTGAAATCATCGGTCTCGCGATGCTGACAGGCCTTCGCCGCGTCGATGAAATCGCGCGTGATCGGCCGCGGCGCGTTTTGGTCCGACACTTCCAGCGGCCCTTGGGCGCCGTGAAACGCGTCCGCGCCGCGCTGATTGCCCTCGGCGCGCTTGAAATAGGGCAGCACCTCATCGAAGGACCAGCCCTGGCAGCCGAGCGCCGCCCATTGTTCGTAATCGCGCCGATGCCCGCGAATGTAGAGCATGGCGTTGATGGCGCTTGATCCGCCCAGCGCCTTGCCCCGCGGTTGATAGCCGACGCGCCCGTTCAGCCCCGGCTGCGGCGTCGTCTCGAACGCCCAATTGCTGAGCTTGCTGCTGAGCATCGCCACGAGCGCCGCGGGCGTGCGGATGAAGATGTGGTTTCCCTTGCCGCCCGCCTCGAGCAGGCACACCGACACGTTCGGATCCTCGCTCAGCCGCGAGGCGAGCGTCGCGCCGGCGGACCCGCCCCCCACGATCACATAATCGAACTCCAGCGCTTGCGCCGCCATGCCGTCCTCCCGGGTCCCTTTGGTCCGCCGGTCGTCAGAGCGAGTTCGAGCGCTCCGCGCCGCGCGGTTCGCTTCATGCTGACGCCATCTCGGCGATCAATCCAGCCCAGAGATCGGGTTTTTGACAATTCTGTCAGCATCTACCGAAGGCGCCCGGAGAAGAAAGCGGCCCGCGCGTCGTCATTCAGCGTTCGCCGCGCAGCGAAAGCCGATGTGGCGATGGCCGCGTTCGGGCGCGTTGGAGAAGCCGTCGCGATGGGTCGCGGTCAGCGTCTCGGGCTCGACGTCGAAGCGATAATCGCCGCCGCGGCTCACCCGCTCGCCCGGCGCGTCCGGCGCCTCGCGGCCGTCGCCGGCGTCATAGGGATAGGGCCGCTTCAGCGAGGCCGTCCATTCCGCCATGGAGCCGGCCATATCGAGCGCGCCGAAGGGCGAGGCGCCCGCCGGCCGTTCGCCCACCGGCGCGGTCTCCGCCGTGCGCCGGCTGACAAAAGCACGCGTCTGATCCGGCGCCGCCGCGCCCCAGGGATAGAGCCGCCCTTCGGGCCCGCGCGCCGCCGCCTCCCACTCCGCCTCCGTCGGCAGACGCGCGCCGCGCCAGCGGCAATAAGCGCGCGCGCCGGCCCAAGTCGTCTCCGCGACCGGATGGACCTCATAGCCCGGCGCAGCCTCGAGCCGCCCGCCCCGGCCGATGATCCGCGCTTCCGCATCATCGAGAGCGATGATCGGATAGACCGCCGGGCCCGGCGCCTCCTCCCGCAACAGGGCGAGCGCCGCCCCTCGCGCATGCCGCGCCCGGAGCGCGCCGGGCCCGAAATCCGCGACCATCGTCAGGCCGAGCGCGTTCAGATACTCGGCGAAGGCCGCGTTGGTGACTTCCGTCCGATCGATGAAGAACGCCTCAAGCGCCAGCTCATGGCGCGGCGCCTCGACCGCCGGGCCGTCATCCCGCCCGATCGGATAGACGCCGGCGGGAACGCGGATCATGCCGCGCTGCGCCGCCAAAGAGCGCGGCGCGGTCTCGGCGGTGATCGGCGCAGGAAGCGGGTCCGAGAAATCGGGCGGCGGCGTTCCGGGCGCGGCGCGGCCGACGCCCTCGCCAAGGGTGAGCATCGCCGCCAGAGCCAGGGCGAACGCGCGCGCCGCCCCCATGGCACACCGCGCCGCCGCGCTCCGCAAGAGACCACCCTTCATACCGCCCATCGCCCGCGCCTCCGCCATCGCATCGCTCGCGGATGAGGTGGCGGCGCGGCTCGCGACGACCAGTCGGCAAAGCGGCGAGACGCGCCGTCAGGCGGCGGACGGCGTTTTGAACCGCGCGCCTGGCGCCGGCGGCGTCTCCGGCGGGCCGGCGAAGCATTGCGCGATCGCCATCCACCGCGTCGCCACAGCTCCCGTCACGCGGAGAGCCGTGTCCGCCACATTCCGCGTCTGCGTGACGACCTGGGCGAACTCCACCGCCGAGCCTTCGATGCGGTCCTCCGTCCCCTCTTTGCCGAAGGTCCAGACCGCGCCCGACGGCGCCGTCAGGCGCAGCAGCGGCGGCTCCGCCGGCGGCGTCTCGCCGTTCACTTGAAAGCTCCAGCCGAAGGTGTTCAGCCCGAGCCGCACGATGTTGCGCACACGGTCGCTCTCCCGGCGCTCGACGCCGGCGAGATCGAACAGCTCTTGCCCATGGGCCCAAGTCTCCATCTGCCGCGCCGTGATGGCGGAGCGGAGCGACATCTCCGGCCCCACCCAGGCGACGCGCCGCTTTGGATCGAAGCCTGCCCAAGCCGCCGCCATCTCGTCGGCGTAAGCGCGCCACAGCGCGAACAGCGCCAGCCCGCGCTCGGAGATCGCCGCGTTCTCGGCCCGGCGCAATCCGCCCTTCGACAGCGCCGGCAAGAGCTCGCCGAGCAGCGCTTTGAACGCCTCAGGATCGGTCGCCGAGAGGTGCGCGGCGCGGTTCCAATAATGGAAATGAACGAGCACATCGTTCACCGTCCAGCCTTTGAACTGCGTCGCCGCCTCGTAGCGATCTTCAGGGAGGGCCTCGATCAGCGCCGCAAGAACATCGCATTCCTCTTTGAAATCGGCGACCTGACTGAATTCTTCCGCTTCACCGCTCATCCGCCTCACGCCTCCGCCGCATCGGTCTCGATCTCGATCAAGAGATCTTCCGCCGCCACCTGCGCCTCAGGCGCGACAGCCACCGTCTTGACCACCCCATCGACAGAGGCGGCGATCTCTTGCTGCATCTTCATCGCCTCCATCACCAAGAGCGGATCGCCCTTGGCGACAGACGCGCCCTCCGCCACCGCGATCGAGACGATCCGCCCATGGGTCGGCGCGCGCACCACGCCGCCGCCCGCCTCTTCGCTCGCCGCGGCGCGGCCGATGAGATTGCGCAGGCGGAACGCGCGATCGCCGAGATCGATGTCGAGATCGCCGTTCGGCGCGATCACCGCCATCGCCGCGCGCCGCGCGCCGCCGATCTCCAGCCTGAACCCATCCTCGCTCTCCGCGAGCACAGCGATCTCCAGCGTCTCGGCTTCGCCGGCGCCGTCCGTCGCAACCAAGACGCGATAGCTATCGCCGCCGCGCGGCGCGACGCTGATGTCGGCCGCGCCCCCCCCCAGCTCGAAGCGGAACGGCGTCGCGGCTTTGGCGTGAGAGGCCCAGTCCAGCAAGCCGCGCGGCGCGCCGATGGCTTTGCGCGCCGCCGCAGCCCGATCGAGCCGAAACCGCGCCACCGCCGCGATGGCGAGATCCGCGGCGCTCGGCGTCGGCCGCGCCAAAGCCTCCTCGCCGAAATGCTCGGCGATGAAGGCTGTGGTCGCCCCTCCCGCCGCGAAAGTCTCGTGGCGGAGCGCGTCGATTAGAAAGCCCTTGTTTGAGGTCACCCCGAACAGCGCCGTCTCCCGCAGCGCCTCGATCAGCCGAAGCCGCGCCGCATCGCGGTTCGGGCCATGCGCCATGATCTTCGCCAGCATCGGATCATAGAAGGGCGAGACGGCGAGCCCGCTCTCGATCCCATCATCGACGCGCACGCCCGCGCCGCCGCCCGGCCGCCAATGCTCCACAGGCCCAGCGCCCGGCAAAAACCCTTTCGCCGGATCCTCGGCGTAAAGCCGCACCTCGATCGCATGCCCCTCGAACGCGACGTCCTCCTGCGCGATGCCGAGCGGGCGCCCCTCCGCCACGGCGATCTGAAGCGCCACGAGATCGAGCCCGGTCACCAGCTCGGTCACCGGATGCTCTACCTGCAGCCGCGTGTTCATCTCCAGAAAGTAGAACGCGCCGCTCGCATCGAGCAGGAACTCCACCGTGCCCGCGCCGCGATACGCGATGCTTCGCGCGGCCTCGACCGCCGCCGCGCCCATCGCCGCGCGCAGCTCCGGCGTCATCACCGGACAAGGCGCCTCCTCGATCACCTTTTGATGGCGCCGCTGCACCGAACAATCTCGCTCGCCGAGATGAATCACCGCGCCATGGGCGTCGGCGAAGATCTGGATCTCGACATGGCGCGGTTTTAGAACCGCTTTTTCTAGGATCAGATCGCCCGAGCCGAAGGCGCGCTCCGCCTCCGAACGCGCCGCGCCGAGCGCGGCGGGCAGCGCCGCGGCCTCGGCGACGAGCCGCATGCCGCGCCCCCCGCCTCCCGCCGCCGCCTTCACCATCACCGGAAAGCCGATCTCCTCGGCGGCTTTCAGAAACGGCGCGTCGGATTGATCCTCGCCCTCATAGCCCGGCACGCAGGGCACGCCCGCGGCGATCATGCGCCGCTTCGCCGCCGCCTTGTCGCCCATCGCCGCGATGGCGGCGGCGGGCGGCCCGATAAAGGTGAGGCCCGCCGCCGCCACCGCCTCGGCGAAGGCGGCGCTCTCGGACAAAAAGCCGTAGCCCGGGTGGATCGCATCCGCGCCGCTTGCTTGCGCCGCGGCGATGATCTTCTCCGCGTCGAGATAGGACTGAGCCGCCGGCGCCGGCCCGATGGCGACCGCCCGATCGGCCATCGCGACATGCGGCGCCGCCGCGTCCGCCTCGGAAAAAACCGCGACCGTCCTCCGCCCCAGCCGCCGCGCCGTCCGCATCACGCGGCAGGCGATCTCGCCCCGATTGGCCACCAGGATTGTTTCTAGCGTCATCAAGCCGCTCCCGCGGCCATGGCGCCGCCTCTCGCGAAGCCGATGCCGTTCAAAGCCCTCCCGTTCGGAGCCGCGTCGCAGGCGCGGAATCGGCCGGCGCTTTGCGCGGCGCAAGGATCGCAGACCGCCGCGAGGCGGCGCGATCTCCGATCGCGTCCTTGCGCCGCGGAGCGAGCCAGCCGACCTCGACGCGGCGACGCGGCTCCGAACGGGAGGGCGGCCCCTCCCGTTTGGTGGGCGGAGCCGCGCCCCACCGCCGGCGCGGCGCGGCGCGCTCTGCGCCCGCTCGCGAACGCCGCGCAGGCCCTCGATGGGCCTAAGCGGCGTCCCCCCCCGTCCCGCCTCAGCGCCAGGCTCTTCATTCTTTCGGATCCTCCGCCCAGGCGGGTTTGCGCTTTTGGACGAAGGCGGCGACGCCTTCGCGGCCTTCCTCGCTGAGCAGCGCGCCCGCGAAGGAGCGCGCCGCCGCTTCGATCTCTTGCTCGCGCGACGCCCCCCGCGGCGCCCGAAGAAGCGCTTTCGTCTCCGCCACGGCGCCAGGCGCGCAGCCGAGCGCATGCGCCCTGATCCGCGCGAGCGCCGCATCCACGCCGGCCGCGCCCGTCACAAGCTCGTCCACCAGCCCCGCCGCCGCCGCTTCGACGCCGCGCAGCGTCTCTCCCAGCAGCATCAGGCGCCGCGCGCGCGCCGGCCCGATCCGGCGCGCGACGAAGGGCGCGATCTGCGCCGGCGTCAGGCCGATCCGCACCTCCGTCAGCGCGAATTTCGCGCTTTCCTCGGCGATCACCACATCGCCGAGGCAGGCGAGCCCGAAGCCGCCCGCCAGCGCCGCGCCCTCCACCGCCATCACGGTCGGCTGGGGCAGCGCGTCAACCGCGTCGAACAGCGCCCCAGCCTCGCGGCTGAGCCGCAGCACCGCCTCCAGCGGATCCTCGCCGCCGCCGAAGATCCGGCCGAAGGCTCTGAGATCGCCGCCTGCGCAAAACACGCCGCCGCGCCCGCGAAAGGTCACGCCGCGCACATCCGGCCGGTCCTGCAAATGAGCGCACAACGCCAGAAGCGCGCCAGCGCGCTCGGCGGTCAGCGGATTGCGGATCGCCGGTTCATTGAACCAGACGGTCAGCCAGCCGCGGTCGAATTCGAGATCGAGGGCGTTGCTATCGGGAAATGCGGTCATGACGGCTCTCTGTCTCGGGAACGGGAACGGACTAAAGCCGGGCGACGCCGAACGCGTTCGGCCGCAGCGTCCGGTTGCGCGCCTCCCAACAGGTCTGAAGGCAGAAGCCGAGCACCCGCCGCGTGTCCCGCGGGTCGATCATGCCGTGATCAAGGCACCGGCCCGAGGTGTAGAAGGCGTCATGCTGACGATCGAACATCTCTTTAAGCTGATTGCTCTGCGCCTCGATCATCTCATCAGGGATCGCCATGCCTTTGCGCGCGGCGACGCCGCGGGCGACTTCGGCCATCGTGCCTGCGGCGCTGTCGCCCGCCATCACGCCGGTTTGCGCGTTCGGCCAGGTGAACAGAAAATCGGGATCATAAGCGTAGCCGCACATCCCGTAATTGCCGGCGCCGAAGCTTGCGCCGACATAGATCGACAGTTTCGGCGCCCGCGCGTTCGAGACCGCTTGGATCATCTTCGCGCCATGCTTGATCATGCCCGCGCGTTCGGCCTCGACGCCGACCATGTAGCCCGTGACGTTGCTGAGAAAGACGAGAGCCGCGCCCGCCTGATCGCAGAGCTGCACGAAGTGCCCGCATTTCGCCGCCGCATTTGGATCGATCGGCCCGTTATTGGCGATGATCCCGACTTCGTGACCGTAAATCTTCGCCTGCAGGCACAGCGTCGACGGCCCGAAACGCGGCTTGAACTCCGTGAAATCCGAGCCGTCGACCAACCGCGCCACCAGCTCCCGCGCATCATAAGGCGTCTTGTAATCAAGGGGAACGAGGCCGGCGATCTCGTCAGGATCGTAAAGCGGCTCGGCGAAGGCGCCGGGCGGCGCGGCGCTGACGGAGGCGTTCCAATCCAGCCGGTCCACCACCTCGCGCGCGATGGCGAGGCCGTGGCCGTCGTCTTCCGCGAGGTATTCGACAAGGCCCGAGACGCTGGCGTGCATCTCCGACCCGCCGAGATCGCGGTCGTCCGACACTTCGCCGGTCGCCGCTTTGGTCAGCGCCGCGCCGGCGAGCGCCGCCATGCCGTTGCGCTTCACGCCGATCACATAATCGCTCATGCCCGGCTGATACGCGCCGCCGGCGGTCGACGGCCCATGCAGCACCGTCATGGTCGGCACGCCCGCGGCGGAAAGCTTGGCGAGGCCGTAAAACATGTAGCCGCCCTCGGCCCAGAGCTCGACGGTGTAGGTCATCAGATTGGCGCCGGCGCTTTCGACCAGCTGGATGTAGGGCAGCTTCTGGCGCAGCGCGACGTCGAGCGCGAGCTTGGCTTTGGCCACCGACATCGGCGTCGCGGCGCCCGCTGCGATGCCGCTGTCGGTCGCGCCGATCATGCAGCGCGCGCCGCTAACGAAGCCGATCCCCAGGATCGAGCTGGCGCCGGGCACGCTTTTCTCGGGCTTGGTCTCCTCGACAAGATAATTGGCCATGTTGTGCAGCTCGAGAAACGGCATGCCGGGATCGAGCAGCTGCGCCACGCGCTCGCGCGGGGTGAGCTGGCCGCGCTCGCGGAACCGCGACTTGCGCTTTTCGGACGCCTCGACGGCGCGCGCCTCCAGAGCGCGCATGCGCTCCACAAGCGCGAGCATGCCCTTGCGGTTTTCAGCGAAGCCAGACGCTTGAACATTGAGCTTGGAAGCGAAAACAGCCATGGGCGAAAAGCTTTCGGACGCGAAACGGAGCGCCGCGCCGAAAAAAAAACAAACAGCGCGTTCTGTTTTTTACGGTTAGCGCGCCGGGCGGGCGCTGACAAGCCGCCAAAATCTCCAGCGCCGGAGCAAAGACGAAAAAAAGCGCCGCGAGAATGTCGCGGCGCTGAGTGAGCGAGGGATTTGAGAGGATTAGCGGAGCAACCCGACCGGCGTTTTCGGGGCGTGGCCGCGCGTGTCCCAGTCGAAGGCGACGCGGCGCGTTCCCGTCACTTCGCAGCGCGCATGCGGGAAGCGCTTGCCGGTGACGTCGCGCTTGCGCTCGAGCTTGCGCTCGCAGCGATCGATGGCGACGCGGCAGGCGGCCCTGCGGTTGCGGCGCACCTCAGCGGCGCGGGTGTTCGACACCTCGAAGCCGCGGCGGGTGAAGGCTTGGGCGGCGCAGCGCACCCGATGCGCTTCGGCGACGCGGATGCGGTCTTGCACGCGGCAGGTGGCGAAGCGGAACGGCCGGCCAGTGCGGTGACGCAAACGGTCGAGGCTGCGCTCGCATTTATCAAGCGCGACGCCGCACGCCCGGCGCGCCCGGTTCCGCGTCGCGGCCTCTCGGGTGTCGCGCAGCTCTTTGCCAAGCTTCGTCTCCGCGGAGGCGACGCATTTCACCGAGCTGGCGGCGGCGGGCGCGGCGCCCATCGCGAAGAACCCGACCGCGCCGATCGCCGCGGCGAGCAGCGCCTTCGAGGCGCCGGCGGCGCGCTTGTGAGAGGCGGAAGCGGGCTGGGCGGATGCGGAGCGGCGGAAAAGTCTCATCGGTCTGGTCTCCATGAGCTGCAGGCGTCGGCGCGCGTCGCCTCAGCCAGATTTCGCAGCGGCGCGCCGCTGTTCCGGCTCGTCGCCAAACCGGTTTGACGGTCTCAGCCCAAATTCGTTAGGGGCGAGTTGTTATTTGTTGTTTAGACAGCGCCGTTCTTATCTAAACGCTGTCTAAACAGGCATCGATTGCGATTTTGACTGGGCTTTGTCTATGAATAGCGCTCACGGTCTCGACGGAAGAGGATCACCGCCGCGTTGAACGCCTCAAAGCGGAGACCACCCGCTTCGAGACCAGACACTGAAGGAAACGCCGTGACGCCCTTTCGCATCGACGATCGACGCCATCAGCGCGCCGCCGCACGCCGCCGGGCGCGCCGCGGCGTCGTCTCGCTCAGAGCAGCCGCGCTGACGCTTGGCCTTGGTCTCAGCCTCGGTCTCGGCGGCGCCCTGTCGACGCCGGCGGCGGCGGCCTCGTGCCAGCCGCCGAGCTATTGCGCGCAAGCCGGCGCCTGCATCTCCAGCCGCGAAGTGCGCAGCCAAGCGCAGGCCCAGGCGCCGCGCGGCTGGACGGTCGCGCGGGTGCGGCTGGTGGGCCATGCGCCGACGCCGACTTGCCTCTGGTACGAGGTTCGCTTGCAAGGTCCGAACGGCGCCGGTCAGGTGGTTTATTGGAGCATCAGAGGCGGGCGCGCGCGTTGAGCGGGCTCTGCGTCCAATCGGGCGCTGCGGCCAGGCGGGCGGCGGAGGAAGGCGGGCGGCGCAAGAAGACGGGCGGCGGAAAAAGGCGAACGCGATGAGAGCTTTGATCGTCGAAGACGACCCGCGCTACGGCGCGCATCTCGAAGCGCTGCTGACCGGCGCGGGCTTCTTAGCGGACTGGGAGACCGATCCCGAGCTGGCGCTGGAGCGCGGCTATGACGAAGGCTACGCCGTGATCCTGCTCGATCTGATGCTGAGCGTCGAGCGCGCCGGCCGGCTGGAGGCGGCGGACGGGCTCTCGCTGCTGAGGCGCTGGCGCAAAAAAGGGGTCGCGACGCCCGTGCTGGTGCTGACCGCCTCGCGCACCGACATCGAAGACACGACCGCGAGCTACGAGCTCGACGCCGATTACGAGATCAAGCGGCCGGGGCGCGAGTTCGACGCGCTGCTGCTGGCTTGGGCGAAAAGTCGGAGCGCGCGGCGGGTGGCGGCGCCGGGCGCGCCGGTGCGCGGCGCAGGCGCGGAGATCGGGCCGCTCAGCCTCGATCTCGATTTGCGCGAAGCGCGGCTGGGCGGCGCGCTGCTCGAGCTGAGCCAAACCGAGTTCAACGTGCTGCTCAGCCTGATGAAAGCGGGCGGCGGCTGGCGCAGCGTCGATGAGATCGCCGCGGGCGCCTTTGGGATGGGCTGCGAAAACCCGCAGGCGCAAGTGTACGAGTACATCAAGCGCCTGCGCCAGAAACTCGGGCCGGGCGTGATCCGCAATCAGCGCGGCCGCGGCTACCGCATCGCCGCAGGCGACGAAGCCGATGGCGCGCCCGCGCCTGGCGGCGGCGCCTAACCCTTTGGGATCCGGTGATCGAGCCCTCAGTGCATGGCGGCGCTGGAGCCGCCTGCTGGCGCGGGCGCGCCGACGCTTTGGCGCCCTGTTCGGCGGGCGCGCAGGCGGCGCGCGCGCTTCTGGCTCGCTCTTGGCGCAAAACGCCCGGCTCAGCCTCCTTTTGCTCGCCTTCGGCGTCGCGGCGACCTTGGCGGCGGCGGAGCTGGCGCGCCGCGCGGCCGCGGACGACTTCGCCGATTTCGCGATGGTCGATTTCGTAACGCAGGAGATCGCCGGCGCGCTCAGCCTCTGCCCGGAGGACGACCAGATCTGCCGGATCCAGGTCTCGCGCAATGAGGAGCGCGGCGTCTGGCGCGTCGGCGCGCAAAGCTCCTTCACCCATGTGGTGAGCGATTTCGCCGACGGCTCAAGCGCCTGCGCGCGCGAGGCCGAGCGGCGCATCCGCCGCTTCGCGCTCTACACCTGCCGTATCGAAGGCGCGGCCTACCGTGTGGCCCAGCGGCCGGCGCTCACAGCGGACGAGCCCGCGCCGCCAGGCGCGAGCCGGGCGGCGATGCTCCTCGCGCTGGAGCTTGCGGAATGGGAGGCGGCAGCCGAACAGGCGAGCCGGCGCCTGGTCGGCGGGCGCAGCCTCTCGCTCGCGGTGGCGGTGATGGCTGCGAGCCTGATCCTGGTGCTCGCCGTCTCTCTCTTCGCTGTGCGCCGGAGCCTCGCGCGGCATTTCTCGCGTCTCGGCGCGGAGTTAGAGGCCTACCGCGCCGGCGCCGCGACACGGATCGATGGGCGCTATCCGAGTGAGATCCAGGAGCTTGCGGACAGCCTCAACCGGGCGATCGAGAAAAAGAACGCGGTGCTTTCGCGGCAGAGGCGGAACGTCGCTAAGATGGCCCATGATCTGCGTCACCAACTCGTCGCCATCGACCTCGCCGCGCGCGAGGCGACAGGCGAGCAGGAGCGCGAGACCGCGGGGCGGACAGCGCCTGAGGCCGACGCGGCGGACGGGCTTTCCGCCGAGCTCGAGGCGCTCGGCGCGATGGTGGAGCGGTATCTGACGCTGTCCGATTGGGTCGGACCGGCCGAAGGCGCGCCGCCGGCGGATGTGAACGCGGCGCTTCAGGCCGCGCGCGCGGCCTTTGCGCGGCGCTTGCGGCTCGAGCCGGTGGAGATCGCGGTGCGCGGCGCGGACGGCGTGACGGCGCTCGCCCATCCGGCGGATCTGCGCATCATCCTCTCGAATTTGGTCGGCAACGCCCATCGACACGCGAAAAGCCGCATCGAGCTGAGCGCCGAGCGCGTCGACGCCGCCTGGCTGGAGATCGCCGTCGACGATGACGGGCCCGGCGTGCCCGAGGCGCAGCGCGCCCATGCGCTCGCCTGGGGCCGCCGCCTCGACGCCGGACCGGCGGGCTCAGGCTTCGGCCTGGCGATCGTGGCGGAGCAGGTCGGCGAGCTTTACGGTGGCGCGGTGCGGCTGGAGACCGCGCCGCTGGGCGGCCTGCGCGCCGTGGTCCGCCTCCCCGCCGCGCCGCACGGCGCGGACGGTTCGCGTTGATCGGGTCTGGGGCGGCGTCGGCCGGCGCGAACGATCGCCGAGCGCCTTGCGTCCGCGGGGCAGCGCTGCTACGACCGCGTTCAACGTCTCGGGAGGCGGCTTGCACCCGTTGAAATCGGCGTCCTTCGGCGCGATGAGAACGGTGTCGAAGCGGGCGCTTAGGGGTATAGCTCAGTTGGTAGAGCATCGGTCTCCAAAACCGAGGGTCGCGGGTTCGAATCCTGCTGCCCCTGCCAGGCGGTTTGTTTAGCCGGACGAGGCGGACGGCGCGATTATCGATAGGGAAGGCTTTGAGGCGGGGCGCGCTTCGAAGCGGGAAGACGAGGCGATCACGCATGGCGAAAACGAGCCCGACGCAATTCATCGCCGAAGTGCGTCAAGAGACGGCGAAAGTCGTCTGGCCCACTCGGAAAGAAACGGCGCTCACCACAGTGATGGTGCTTTTGCTCTCGACGCTCGCAGCGATCTTTTTCTTCATTATCGATAGTATTTTGAATTATGGCATCCAGGCGGTGCTGCAAGGCTAAGGCGGCGGACGCGCTGACGCTTGCGGACAGAGCCGCAAGGGCGTATCAAGCCCGGCACGGCGCGCGGCGAAAGCAGCGCGCCCTTTTCTTTTTGCCTCTTTTGGGTGATGACCATGCCTCAGCGCTGGTACGCGGTCAGCGTGCTGTCCAATTTTGAAAAGAAGGTCGCGGAAGCGATCCGCGACGGCGTGGCGCAACACAGCCTCGAGGACGCGATCGCCGACGTCGTGGTGCCGACCGAAGAGGTGGCGGAACTCCGGCGCGGGCGCAAAGTGATGACCGAGCGGCGCTTTATGCCGGGCTATGTGCTGGTGCAGGCGGATCTGACGGATGAGGCCTATCACCTGATCAAGAACACGCGCAACGTGATCGGCTTTCTCGGCCCGCAAGGCAAGCCGGCGCCGATGCGCGATGAAGAAGTCGCGCGCATGCTGCATCAGGTCGAGGAGAGCGCCGAGCGCGTGACGCCGGAGATCGCATACGAGATCGGCGAACAGGTGAAAGTAATCGACGGCCCGTTCGAGAGCTTCCTCGGCACGGTTGAGGAGGTCGATCAGGAGAATGCGCGCCTGAAAGTGACGGTTTCGATCTTCGGCCGGGCCACGCCGGTCGATCTGGAATACGGGCAAGTGCAGAAAACGGCGGAGTGATCCGCTCGCTGCGCGCTTGCGCGTCGTCGCGGGAGAGAGGGGGCGCTTCGCCCAATCTCGAACCGCTCAAGAGGCGGCTCGTCCTCATCGCGAGGAGCTGAGCCGCAGTCCGATCCGGTCGAGCGCCGCGTCATCGCGGAGGCGTCCGGGACGAAACAGGGAGGCGCCGCGCGCAAGCGTCGGCGCATGAGTGCATGGCGAAGAAAATCGTCGGAACGTTGAAACTCCAAGTGCCTGCGGGCAAGGCCAACCCGTCGCCGCCCATCGGCCCGGCGCTCGGCCAGCGCGGCATCAACATCATGGAGTTCTGCAAAGCCTTCAATGCGAAGAGCCAAGAGCTTGAGCCGGGCGCGCCCTGCCCGACCATCATCACCTATTACCAAGACAAGTCGTTCAGCTTCGAGATCAAGACGCCGCCGGCCTCTTACTTCTTGAAGAAAGAAGCGAAGCTTAAATCAGGCAGCCAGACGCCCGGCCGGGCCAGCGCCGGCACGGTGACGGCCGCGCAAGTGCGCAAGATCGCCGAGGCGAAAATGAAGGATCTCAACGCCAACGACGTTGAGGCGGCGATGCAGATCATCCTGGGCTCGGCGAAGTCCATGGGCATTGAAGTCAAAGGCTGAGGAGAACGGCATGTCGAACGCTGGAAAGCGCATCCGGGCTCTGCGCGAGGGCCTTGACGAAACCGCTTTGGTGCCTCTGACCGAAGCGATCAAACTGGTGAAGGCCAAGGCCAACGCCAAATTCGACGAGACGATCGAGATCGCCATGAATCTCGGCGTCGATCCGCGGCACGCCGACCAAATGGTGCGCGGCGTGGTGAGCCTGCCCTCAGGCACCGGCAAGACGGTGCGGGTCGGCGTCTTCGCGCGCGGCGCGAAGGCCGATGAGGCGCGGGAGGCAGGCGCGGATGTGGTCGGCGCCGAGGATCTGATGGAGACGGTGCAAGGCGGCAAGATCGAGTTCGATCGCTGCATCGCCACGCCGGACATGATGCCGATCGTCGGGCGCCTCGGAAAAGTGCTCGGCCCGCGCGGATTGATGCCGAACCCTAAGGTCGGCACCGTGACGATGGACGTGAAGAAAGCGATCCAAGACGCCAAGGGCGGCCAGGTTCAGTTCCGCGTTGAGAAAGCCGGCGTCATCCATGCCGGCATCGGCAAGGCGAGCTTCTCTGAAGCGGATCTCGAGCAGAACGCCCGCGCCTTCATCGACGCCGTCTCCAAAGCCAAGCCGAGCGGCGCGAAGGGCCAGTATCTGCGCAAGATCGCGCTCTCTTCGACCATGGGCCCTGGAATTAAGGTGGACGTGGCGAGCATTTCCGCGTAAGCGCGCGACTTCGGCGGCGGGCGCGGTCCGCCGCCAGGGTGACGAGACATCGTCTCGACCCGTTTTGAGATGTGAGCGCCGCGGGTCGCGACCTGCGGCTTAAGTCGGTTCGGAGCGCCGGGCTGGGCTCGCACAAGCGGGGGCGTCTCCTGAGCGTCTCGGCGCGCCTTGCGCGCTGAAGCGGCTCTTCGAAACTCCCTCATGAGGAAGGCTTGGCGCGGGGCCGCGACGGCTCAGCCGCGCCTGCTGTGGGTTCCCAATGCGCATGATGCGCTTGGGAGTTGGGAGAGCTGCATGGATAGAGCTGAAAAAGCGCAAGTGGTCGAAGAGCTCGGCCAAGTGTTCGCGACCAGCGGCTCTGTGATCGTCTGCAATTACCAAGGCATGACGGTCGCGGAGATGCAGGATTTCCGCCATCAGATGCGCGAAGTCGGCGGTAAGGTGCGGGTGGCGAAGAACCGCCTCGCCAAGATCGCTCTGAAAGGTCAGCCCTCTGAAGGGCTGGGCGCGCATCTCACCGGACAGACGGTTTTGGCCTTCGCCGAAGATCCCGTCGCGCCGGCGAAAGTGGTCGAGAAATACGCGAAGACGAACGACAAGCTGCAGATCGTCGGCGGCGCCATGGGTCCTGAGATCATGGACGCAGCCGGCGTGGTCGCGCTGTCCAAAATGCCGTCGCGCGAAGAAGTGCTGGGCCAGATCGTGGGCGCGTTGATGGGGCCAGGCGCCTCGCTCGCCGCCGCGATCACCGCGCCAGGCGCGAACCTGGCCGGCGTGCTGAAATCCATTGAAGAGAAAGGCGACGCGGCGAGCGAGGCGTAACCCGCCGACGCGCCCGCCCTTTCCCGAGACAAAGAAGAGAGAGACCAGATATGAGCGATCTAGACACCCTGGCTGAGAACCTGGCCAACCTGACCCTGATCCAGGCGACCCAGCTCAAAGACATCCTCAAAGACAAATACGGCATCGAGCCCGCTGCGGGCGGCGCCGTGATGATGGCCGGCCCGGCCGCAGGCGCCGACGGCGGCGCCGACGCGGCCGAGGAGAAGACCGAGTTCGACGTGATCTTGGTCGAAGCGGGCGCCAAGAAGATCAACGTGATCAAAGAAGTGCGCGCGATCACCGGCCTCGGCCTCAAAGAGGCGAAGGATCTCGTCGAGGCGGGCGGCAAGCCGGTCAAGGAAGCCGCCGGCAAAGACGAAGCCGAAGAGATCAAAAAGAAACTCGAGGAAGTCGGCGCCAAGGTCGAGCTCAAGTAAGCGGGCCAGCGCCCGGCGCGCTGAGGCGCGCGGAGAACAATGGTCGCGGCGTTCGGCGGACGTTTCGCCGCGACCCCTTCACGAGGCGGCGAAGCGCTGTATACTAGGCGCTATGGGATGTGGGACTCCGTGCGTGTCGCAGCTATGCAACGATCGCACGGCGGCTATGCGTATCTCCATGCAGTTTTCGTGTTTGAATTTTGTTGCGATGCGCATATACACGCGTCGTGGCGCAGATTCTCGATAAAAATCATTAACGGCTCGCACAGGCGCGTCCCGCGATTGCGGAGGCGCGCTTTGGCGTTTCGGCGCATTCGGCCGAGAGGCACACGGCGCGCGACGGCGGCGCGCCCTTGAGGAGACCTATCGCGTTATGGCTCAGACGTTCGCTGGTCGCAAACGTATCCGCAAATTCTTCGGAAAAATCCGCGAAGTGGCGGAGATGCCGAACCTGATCGAGGTCCAGAAAAGCTCTTACGATTTGTTTCTGCGCTCGGGCGACGGCCCAGAGCCGACCGACGGCGAAGGCCTGCAGGGCGTGTTCCAGTCGGTGTTCCCAATCAAGGATTTCAACGAGACCGCGACGCTCGAATTCGTGCGCTATGAGCTTGAGGCGCCGAAATTCGATGTCGAGGAATGCCAGCAGCGCGACCTGACCTACGCGGCGCCGCTGAAGGTGACGCTGCGTCTGATCGTGTTCGAGGTCGACGAGGAGACCGGTTCGAAGTCGGTCAAGGACATCAAAGAGCAAGACGTCTATATGGGCGACATGCCGCTCATGACGCTGAACGGCACGTTCATCGTCAACGGCACCGAGCGCGTGATCGTCAGCCAGATGCATCGCAGCCCGGGCGTGTTCTTCGACCACGACAAGGGCAAGACCCACAGCTCCGGCAAGCTTCTCTTCGCCGGGCGCGTGATCCCTTATCGCGGCTCATGGCTCGATTTTGAGTTCGACGCCAAAGACATTCTGCACACGCGCATCGACCGCCGGCGCAAACTGCCGGCGACGACGCTGCTGATGTCGCTCGGCCTCGACCAAGAAAGCATCTGCCGCACTTTCTACAGTACGGTGAGCTTCCGCCGCGTCGACGGCGATTGGGTGACGGCGTTCGACATCGATCGCCTGGCGGGCTCCAAGCCTGATTACGATCTGATCGACGCGGCGACCGGCGAAGTCGTGGCCGAGGCCGGCAAGAAACTGACGCCGCGCAAACTGCGCCAGCTCTCGGAGAACGGCGTCGAAGAGATCCGCGTGCCGGATATGGCGGTCGTCGGCCGCTACGCCGCGTCGGACGTGATCAACGAAGAGACCGGCCTCATTTATTTCGAGGCGGGCGACGAGCTGACGGAAGAGCTGATCCAGCTGCTGCTCGATCGCGGCGATACGGTGGTGGAGACGCTGGACATCGACGGCGTCAATGTCGGGCCTTACCTCCGCAACACGCTGGCGGCGGACAAGAACCTGAACCGCGAGCAAGCGTTGATGGACATCTATCGCGTTATGCGTCCGGGCGAGCCGCCGACGCCGGAGGCGGCGGACACGCTGTTCTCGGGCCTGTTCTTCGACGCGGAGCGCTATGATCTCTCGGCGGTCGGCCGTGTGAAGATGAACATGCGCTTCGATGGACAGCCGGATTTCGCGCCGGCCGAGGACACGCATCGCACGCTCCGCAAGGAGGACATCGTCTCGGTGGTGCGGGCGATGCTGGAGCTGCGCGACGGCCGCGGCGACATCGACGACATCGACCATCTCGGCAACCGGCGCGTGCGATCCGTCGGCGAGCTGATGGAGAACCAATATCGCGTCGGCCTTTTGCGCATGGAGCGGGCGATTAAGGAGCGCATGGGCGCGGTCGAGATCGACACGGTGATGCCGCAGGATCTGATCAACGCCAAACCGGCGGCGGCGGCGGTGCGGGAGTTCTTCGGCTCGAGCCAGCTCAGCCAGTTTATGGACCAGACCAATCCGCTCTCGGAAGTGACGCATAAGCGCCGCCTTTCCGCGCTTGGGCCGGGCGGACTGACGCGCGAGCGCGCCGGCTTCGAGGTGCGCGACGTGCATCCGACGCATTACGGCCGGATGTGTCCCATTGAGACGCCGGAAGGGCCGAATATCGGTCTGATCAACTCGCTGGCGAGCTTCGCGCGCGTCAATAAATACGGCTTCATCGAAACGCCGTATCGCCGCGTCGTCGATGGCGAGGTTATGGACGATGTCGAGTATCTCTCGGCGATGGAGGAGCAGAAGCACACCATCGCGCAGGCCAACGCGCTGCTCGATGAGGGCGGCAAGTTCCGCAACGATCTTGTCGCGGCGCGTAAAGCCGGCGAGTTCACGCTGGCGGCGAATGAGACTGTGACGCTGATCGACGTCTCGCCGAAGCAGCTGGTGTCGGTCGCAGCCTCGCTCATTCCGTTCCTCGAGAACGACGACGCCAACCGCGCGCTGATGGGCTCGAACATGCAGCGCCAGGCGGTGCCGTTGCTGCGCGCCGAGGCGCCGTTCGTCGGCACCGGCATCGAGAGCAAAGTGGCGCGGGACAGCGGCGCGGCGATCACCGCGCGGCGCGGCGGCGTGATCGACCAAGTCGACGCGATGCGGATCGTCGTGCGCGTGACCGATGCGATGGAGCCGGGCGATCCGGGCGTCGACATCTATCGGCTGCGCAAGTTCCAGCGCTCTAACCAGAACACCTGCATCAACCAGCGTCCGCTGGTGAATGTGGGCGACCAGGTTTCCGCTGGCGGCGTGATCGCGGACGGCCCATCGACCGACCTTGGAGAGCTGGCGCTCGGCAAGAACATCCTCGTCGCCTTCATGCCGTGGCAGGGCTACAATTTCGAGGACTCGATCCTTATTTCTGAGCGCATCGTGAAGGACGACGTTTTCACCAGCGTTCACATTGAGGAATACGAGGTCGCGGCGCGGGACACGAAGCTCGGGCCCGAAGAGATCACACGCGACATCCCGAATGTCGGCGAGGACGCGCTCCGCAACCTTGATGAGGCGGGCATCGTCTATATCGGCGCGGAAGTGCAGCCCGGCGATATTCTGGTCGGCAAGATCACGCCGAAGGGCGAGAGCCCGATGACGCCGGAAGAGAAGCTGCTGCGCGCCATCTTTGGCGAAAAGGCCTCCGATGTGCGGGACACCTCGCTGCGCATGGCGCCGGGCGATTACGGCACCGTGGTCGAGGTGCGGGTTTTCAATCGTCACGGCGTCGACAAAGACGAGCGGGCGATGCAGATCGAGAAGGAGGAGATAGAGCGTCTCGCCCGCGACCGCGATGACGAGGTCGCCATCCTAGAGCGCAACATCTATGCGCGTCTGCGCTCGACGCTGCAGGGCCAAAACGCGGTGAAAGGGCCGAAAGGCGTGCGCGCCGGCGATCTTCTCACGGAGGAGAAGCTGGCGGAGCTGCCGGACGCCGATCTCTGGAAGATCGTCCTCGAAAACGAGGCGGATGTGACGGAGATGGAGTCGCTGCAGGAGCAGTATGAAGCGGCCAAGCGCCAACTTGATCGCCGCTTTGAGGATAAGGTGGAGAAGGTGCGTCGCGGCGATGATCTGCCGCCGGGCGTGATGAAAATGGTGAAGGTTTTCATCGCGGTGAAGCGCAAGCTGCAGCCGGGCGACAAGATGGCCGGGCGCCATGGCAATAAGGGCGTGATCAGCCGCGTGGTGCCTGAAGAGGACATGCCGTTCCTAGAGGATGGCACGCCGGTCGACATCGTGCTCAACCCGCTCGGCGTGCCGAGCCGCATGAATGTCGGCCAGATCCTCGAGACGCATCTCGGTTGGGCGGCGTCGGGCCTCGGCAAGAACATCTCCGAAGCGCTGGGCGCGTATCGGCGCACCGGCGATCTGACGCCGGTGAAAGATGCGATGCTGAGCGCGTATGGTGAGGACACGTATCGCGACGCGACCGAAGGCTTCTCCGATGAGGAGTTCGTCGAAGCGGCTGAGAATGTGCGCAGCGGCGTGCCTTTCGCGACGCCGGTGTTCGACGGCGCGAAGGAGCCGGATATCGTCGAGCTGCTCAAAGCCGCGGGCTTTGATCAGTCTGGCCAGAGCAGGATCTATGACGGTCGCACGGGCGAGTTGTTCACGCGGCCGGTCACCGTCGGCTACAAGTATCTGCTGAAGCTGCACCATCTGGTGGACGACAAGATCCACGCGCGCTCGACCGGCCCGTACAGCCTGGTGACCCAGCAACCGCTGGGAGGCAAGGCCCAGTTCGGCGGGCAGCGCTTCGGCGAAATGGAGGTGTGGGCGCTCGAAGCGTACGGCGCCGCATACACGCTGCAGGAGATGCTGACCGTGAAGTCGGACGATGTCGCCGGCCGGACGAAAGTCTACGAGTCGATCGTGAAGGGCGAAGATAATTTCGAGGCCGGCGTGCCCGAGAGCTTCAACGTCCTTGTCAAGGAAATCCGCTCGCTCGGCCTGAATGTCGAGCTCTTGGACAGCGAAGAGAGCTGACCGCGCGAGACGAAGCAAGAGCGGCGGCTGCGGCGACCAGAAACGGTGGCCGCAGCCGCCCTTGACGTTCGCACGATCTCGGCGACCTGCGCCTCGCCGCCCTCTCTCTCGCCAGACGCCGCCGCGTCCGCCCGCGCCGCCGGACGCTCATTTTAGGGAGCCGCCGCCCCATGAACGAGATCGCCAACAACGTCTTTCAGACGCCCGCGCCGCCGAAGACCTTCGATGAGATCCGCGTCTCGCTCGCCAGCCCGGAGCGCATCCTCTCTTGGTCGTTCGGGGAGATCAAAAAGCCCGAGACGATCAACTACCGGACCTTCAAGCCGGAGCGGGACGGGCTGTTCTGCGCCCGGATTTTTGGGCCGATCAAGGATTACGAATGCTTGTGCGGCAAGTACAAGCGCATGAAATTCAAAGGGATCGTCTGTGAGAAATGCGGTGTCGAGGTGACGCTGCAAAAGGTGCGGCGCGAGCGGATGGGCCATATCGAGCTCGCCGCGCCGGTCGCGCATATTTGGTTCCTGAAATCGCTGCCGAGCCGCATCGGTCTGATGCTCGACATGACGCTGCGCGATCTCGAGCGCGTTCTCTATTTCGAGCAGTATGTGGTGATCGACCCGGGCTCGACGCCGCTCTCCAAAGGGCAGATGCTGACCGAGGATCTGGCCGACATTCATGCGGCTCGGCACGCCGAGCGGGTTGAGCACG
>JBCBCG010000002.1:0-50982 GCA_038530925.1 Pseudomonadota bacterium | reverse complement strand
TCGCCAAGCTCGCCGCCCAAAACATTCACATCCTTGATCTTCATCGCGCTCCTCGCCCGCTCCGCCAGTCGTCCATCCGCTCAGGAAAGCCTTCTCGCGGCGCGCCGGCCATGCGAGAGACTGCGAAGATCCTACGCCAAGCCGCGCGACGCCCGAAAGAGGCGCGCCGGCGCGGGACGCCGATTTCAGCGGCGCGCGCCGGAGACGCGGAGACGGCGAAACCGGGGAGGGATTTGGGATGTCCATAAGACTCGCGCTCGGCGCGGCGGTCGTCGGCGCAGCCGCCTATTTGGCGTTTTGGCCGATCGATCTTGATCCGCAGGTCTGGGCGCCGACGCCGGATCCTGGGCTCGACGCCGCGCCCTTCGCCGACGCCGGCCGCTTGACCGGCGCCGCGCTGATCGAGGCGGGCGGAGACGGACCAGAGGATTTCACGCTCGGGCCGGACGGCGCGCTCTACACCGGGCTTGAGGGCGGCGCGATCATGCGCTTCGCGCCTGGCTCTGAGACGCCGGAGCTCTATGCGGATACGGATGGGCGGCCCTTGGGGCTGGAGTTTGGGCCGGACGGCGTCCTCTATGTCGCGGACGCCTATCGCGGCCTTTTGGCGGTGGATCAGAGCGGCGCGGTCACGCTGCTGAGCGATCAGGCGGCGGGCGTTCCGATCGTCTTCGCCGATGATCTCGCGGTGATCGGCCGCAAAGTCGTGTTCTCGGACGCCAGCACCAAATTCGGCGCGAAAGCCTCGGGCGCGCTGGCCGCCTCGCTGCTTGAGATCGTCGAGCAAGGCCGCACCGGGCGGATGCTCGAATATGATATCGACACCGGCGAGACCACGGTGCTGACGGAGGGGCTCTCCTTTCCGAACGGCGTCACGGAAAGCGTCGGAGGCGGCGCGGTGATCATCGCGGAGACCGGGCTCTATCGCCTGCTGCGCATCGCGCTTGACGGGCCGAAGCGCGGCGCGCCGGAGGTGTTGGTCGAGGGGCTGCCCGGCTTTCCTGATAATGTGGAGCGCGGGCCGGACGGGCTTTATTGGGTGGGCCTCACCAGCCCGCGCTCGCCCATCGCCGATCAGCTCGCCGCCTATCCCAAGATCCGCAAGGCGCTGTTTCGGCTGCCGAGCGCGCTGCGTCCCGGCCCGACGCGTCATGGCGTCGTCATCGCGGTGGACGATAGCGGCGCAGTGCGAGAGAGCCTGCAGGATCCGACCGGCGCGGTGGCCATGACCAGCGGCGCGCTCCGCACGAAGGACGCGCTCTATATCGCGATGCTGACCGGGCCGCATTTCGCCCGGCTCAAGATGGCGCCTTAGGAAGCGGTGATGATCGACCCCAAATTCATCGGCCACGCGCTCACGCCGCATCAAGCGTTGATCGAGGCCGGACGCCTGCGCTTCTTCGCCAAAGCCACCGGCCAGACCGATCCGATTTACGCCGACGAAGCGGCGGCGCAGGCCGCCGGCTATCCCGCTTTACCGGCGCCGCCGACATTCCTCTTCTGCCTGAATATGGAGACTGCCGACCCTTATGAATGGGTGCGGCTCCTTGATATCGATCTCGGCAAAGTGCTGCATGGCGAACAAGGCTTCACTTATCGCCGCGTGGTTTGCGCCGGCGAAACGCTGCGCTTCGCCGGCGTGATCAAGAATATCTACGCTAAGAAGGGCGGCGCGCTCAGCTTTGTGGAGACGGAAACCGAGGTGACCGACGCAACCGACGCGCCCGTGGCGACGCTCCGCGGGCTGACGGTGGTGCGGGCGTGAGCGCGACGGAAGAGGAGAGCGCCATGACCGCGACCGCCTTTACGGAAACGGCCGCGCTGCAGCCGGGCGCGACGCTGCCGCCGCTCAACGTTGGGCCGATCACCCGCGCCGATCTCGCGCTCTACGCCGGCGCGTCGGGCGACCATAATCCGATCCATATCGACATCGATTTCGCCAAAGCCGCCGGCCTGCCGGATGTGATCGCCCATGGCATGCTGTCCATGGCGTTTCTCGCACGCCTGGTCACGAACTGGGCGCCGCAACCGGCGCTGCGCGCGCTTTCCACGCGCTTCACCGCGATGACTCAGGTAGGCGCGGAGATCAAATGCGAAGGCCGTGTGACGGAGCGCTTTGAGGCCGATGGCGAGACGCGGCTGCGCCTGGCTCTGACGGCGAAGGATCAAAGCGGCGCAGTGACGCTGGACGGCGAGGCGGTGATCGCGATCGGCGCGGCCTGACGCGCCTGGCGCGCGCGCGAGACGGCGAACGCACGCGCGAGACGGCGGACGCGGTGGAAGGGCGGCGGACGCGGTGGAAAATGCAGGCGGGAGAACACGCAATGAAAAAACTCGACGGCAAAACCGCTTATGTCACGGGCTCTGGCCGCGG
Organism: Pseudomonadota bacterium; assembly: GCA_038530925.1. Lineage (GTDB taxonomy): Bacteria > Pseudomonadota > Alphaproteobacteria > Rhodobacterales > Rhodobacteraceae > JALEGB01. The sequence goes on along the minus strand of JBCBCG010000002.1, from coordinate 48,608 downwards.
CATCGGCCGCGAAGTGGCGCTGAAGCTCGCCTCCGAGGGCGCGCGCGTGATGGTCAATGATCTCGACGACGCGCCTGCGGCGGAGGTGGTCGCCGCGATCGAGGCGATGGGCGGCGCGGCGCAGGCGGTGGTGGGCAGCGTGACGGAGGACGGCTTCGCCGAGCGCTTCATCCAGCGCGGCGTCGAGACCTTCGGCGGGGTCGACATTATTGTGAACAACGCCGGCTACACCTGGGACGGCATGATCCACGGCATGACCGATGAGCAATTCGACGCGATGCTCGACGTGCATCTCAAGGCGCCGTTCCGCGTCTTGCGGGCCGCCGCCGGCTTCATCCGCCCCGCCGCGAAGAAAGAAGCCGAGGAAGGCCGCGAGGTCTTCCGCAAAGTGGTGAACATCTCCTCCATCGCCGGCACCGGCGGCAATATCGGCCAAGCGAACTACGCCTCCGGCAAAGCGGGCGTCGTCGGACTCACCAAAACGCTCGCAAAGGAATGGGGCCGTTTCAAAGTTAATGTGAACTGCGTCGCCTTTGGATACATTGAGACACGGATGACGCAGGCGACGGATGACAAAGAGGAAGTCGAGATCGACGGCAATCGCATCGGCCTCGGGATTCCAAAGGCCATGGTGCAGGGTATGAAAATGCTGATCCCACTCGGGCGCGGCGGCACGCCAGAAGAAGCGGCGGGCGCCGTCTATCTGCTTTGCGCGCCTGAATCGAATTACATCAGCGGTCAGACGCTGATCGCCAGCGGCGGCTTCTACACGTAGCGGCGCCTGTACACGTAACAGCGCTTGTACACGTAACAGCGCCTGTACACGTAACGGCGCCTGGTTGGCGGCGACGTCTCACAGGCGGCGCGCCGCGCCTTAGACCGGCTCGCCTGGCTTGCGCGTCGGCGCGCGCCGGAACCTGTCCATATCGAGCCGATGCGCCGGCCCCGGTTTCGAGGTCTCGACCTTCGCGACCTCCGCCGTCGGCGGCCCGTCCTCGCAAAAGGTTAGCATCCGCGCGACATCCGCCGGCTCGCCGATCAACAGCGCCTCCACCGTCCCGTCAGTGAGGTTGCGCACATAGCCGCGCAAATTCAACGACTCGGCCTGCGTCCGCGTCCAATAGCGGTATCCGACGCCTTGCACGCGGCCATGAATACGGGCCACCGTCGCGACACAGCCTTCCGGCGGCGCCTGCCGCGGTCCTGAAATCGTCCCGCCGCCTCGCGACGCCTCCGCCAGTTGTTCCGTCCCCGGAGGTCTGGCGGGTCTCTCACGCTCCCAACAGAGCTTCTCGCCCATCTCGAACCTCTCAACGCCGCGCTCTGAACACGACGCCCGTCATCTCCTTCGTCAGGCTAGAGTGTCCCGATCCGTCGCCGCTTGCAACGCCCGAGAGCCGACAACTCGCCCCGTTAAGCGCGTCTTCGGCGCGATTTTCAGTTAATACTGGAAGAATGGCGACGGGACGCGGGCGCGCATGCGCGCCGCCACGCCCGCTGCGTCAAAAAACAGTCACACTCACGATTCGGGCGCTCTTCAGCGCGGGGCGACGCCTCAGCGCGACGCTTCGAACGCGAACCGGCAGACCGGCGCGCGCGCCGCGCGGCCGCGGCGATAGCGCCAAACGCCGCCGCGTCCGGGCGCGAGCACCTCGAACAGTCGCTGGAACACCGCGCCATGCCAGGGGCAGCCAGGCGTGGCGAGAGGGTTGGCCTCAATCTCGATCCATGGCGCCGGCCGCATGCCGACGCGGACGGCGCCGGAGCCGGCGAAGGTCCAGGCGCTCGCGCGAATGGCGCTCAGCAATACGCGCCGCGCCAGAGGGACCGGCGCCAGCGGCAGACATCGTCGCGCAAGCGGCGGAATGCGGTTCGCGAGGATGTAATCCGCGGTGCGCCGTCCCGCTTCAGCCAAGATCCGCTCGCCGCGCTGGGGCCCGAGATCATCCAGCGTCGCCGTGAAAAGCCGCGCGGCGCGCGCCTGATCAACCATCGCCTCAGGCGGCCGCTCAAGCGCCTCCGCCTCGCCCGCGGCGGCGAGGATGCGCGCGGCGGCAGCCTCGCCCGCGGCGTCTCTCAACGCGCGGGCGAGCTGAATGATCGCGTTCGGGCCGACTGTTCCAGCGACAGCGGGCCCGGCGCTTGGCGCGGAGGGCGCGGCGTGGTCGAGCGGCATCGCCGCGCCGCCCTATTCCGCCGGCGCGGCGGGTCCGCCGCCGCAGGCGCTCACTGCCGCAAGGCTCGGCGGCGGCGGGCCTTCGGCTGTCTGAGCGTAGCGCGCCGCCTCGCGCCGGGCCCGTGCCTGGCTGGCCCGGTCCGCAGCGGATTCCCAATCCTCGACCTGCGCCGGCGCGATGGTGCGGCTTTCGTCAAATTTGAAGTCGACGCTTTTCTTTGATTGCGGCCCCCAATAGTTCACGCGGCCGAGATCGTAGAATTTCCGTTCAAAGCCCGCCTTCAGGAACGCCTTCAGGCATCCAAGCAAATAGCGCCGCCTAAAGCCGGTGCCGCGCCATGGATAATGGAACAGCGCTTTGCGCATGTAAAAACGCCGGTAGTTGTGCATGACGCGATCCAGCAAAGTGGCGCGATCCATTGCTTCGGGCTTCATAATCGGCGTCACGAAGTTATACTTCGAGAAATCGAATACCTCAACTTTATCGCCCAGCTCTTGAAACAGAGGGCTGAACGGCCAGGGCGTGTACATCGCCCAATTGGCGAGATCTGGATCCCAATCCCGCGCCATCTGATAGGTCTCTTCGAGAGTATCAACCGTCTCGTTCTCAAGACCAACGATGAATTGCGCTTCGGTAAAAATATCCGCCTCGCGCAGCAATTGGATCGCGCGCTTATTTTGCTCGATTTTGGTTTCTTTATTGAAGCGATTGAGCCGCAGCTGCGCCGCCGCTTCAGTGCCCAAGCTCACATGCACGAGGCCGGCTTTGCGATAGAGGCTCAAATACTCTTCATCACGAATGATGTCCGTGACGCGCGTGTTCACGCCCCATTTGACGCGATCCGACAAGCCGCGGGCGATCAACTCTTCGCAGAAGGCGATGAACTTTTTTCGATTAATCGTTGGCTCTTCATCGGCAAGAATAAAGAAGCCAACCTGATGCTCATTCACCAAGGTCTCAATTTCGTCGACGACCTTCTTGGGATCGCGGATCCGGTAGTCGCGCCAGAACTTCCATTGCGAGCAGAAAGAACAGGTGAACGGGCAGCCACGCGCCATGTTCGGAATGGCGACGCGCACGCCGAGCGGGACATAGATGTATTTCGACCATTCGAGCAGCGACCAATCCGGCGTGACGCCGTCGAGATCCTTCACCGTCGGCGCGGCGGGCGTCGCGACGATCTCACCCTGTTTGCGGTAGGCCAGCCCTTTGATCGCCGCGCGCTCTTCATCCCAGCGCGCCGCATCGCCGGCCGCCGCCTCCCATGCGCGCGCGATCTCGACGATGATCTCTTCACCCTCGCCGCGCGCGATGAGATCGACCCATGGCGCTTCGGACAGCACCTGCTTGTACATGAAGGTCGCATGCACGCCGCCGAGCACGCCCAGCGCCCGCGGCGCGCGCTCCTTAGCGATCTCTAAGATCCGCTCCGCGGCGTAGATCGAGGGCGTGATCGCGGTGACGCCGATGATGTCCGGCCGGCGGCGCGCGATCTCCGCGCCGATCTCCTCATCCGAAAGATCATTCGTCATCGCATCGAGAAATTGGACATCCTCATACCCGGCGGTCTTCAAGGCGCCGCCAAGATAGGCGACCCATGCTGGCGGCCAGTTGCCGGCGATCTCCGCGCCGCCGGAGTGATAATTCGGATGCACCAAGAGGATGCGCATGGCGGGCTCCCTGGATCATACGGCGCGTGCGCCGCAAACTGTCCAGAAAAGCTTACACCCAGAACTGATCCGCCAAATTGACGCAAGTCAAACACCGCGCCGCGCCGCGGGCCTTAGCCGGCCGGCGCTTGGCTCTCAGCCGCCATGCGATCCAACCCCGCCCGCACCACACGCTCCGCTTCCGCCGCGAGCGCTTTACGATCGCCAAAGCGGCTGAGATCGATCGGCGGATGGTAGATCACGGTGGCGACGCCGCCCGCGCCGAGGCGGGTCACATTCAGGATATGCGGGAAGAGCGGCATACGGCCCCACCAGCCGAAGAAGCTGCGCGGCAGGCCTGGCGTCGGCGCGTAATGGATTGTGACGGGCTGCGCCGCGATCCCAACCGACGCAACGCCATCCCCCTCGCCCGTCTCCTGAAAGAACATCGAAAAGAGCGAGGACTTGAAGGGCAGCACGCGCAAGCCGTCGCTCGAAGTGCCTTCGGCGAAAAGACAAAGAAGATCGCCGCCCCCAGCGCGCCGCGCCAGAAGAGCCTCCTGCGCTTTGGCCTCGGCGCGGCGCCGGGCGATGAAGACGGTGTTCGAGATGCGGCCGATCCAGCCGAAGATCGGCCAGCGCTCGACCTCGGCTTTGGCGACGAAATGCACCGGCGCCGTCGATCCAATCGCCATGATGTCGAGCCACGACGCGTGATTGACCAACAGCGCGCCGCCGCCGCCGAGCGGCGCGCCGCGGCGGCGCACACTCAGCCCGCAGCACCAGGCGCCGCATGCGCACCACCATCCGGCCACACGCCGATCCGCGCGCCCGCCCATCGCCCGCGCCGCGAAAAACAGCGGCAATAGCGCCAAGGTCGCCAACGCGAACGCCAAGAGCCGCGCCACGCTGAGCGCGCGCTGAAACAACGTCGCATCCGGCGCAGGGTCCGGCTCGCCTCCGACCCAGGTCGAGGCGTTCCAACCCGGATCATAACCGAGAGAGGCCTCGCCGACGCCCGCCCCGTCGTCGCGCCGCTCGGTCGAGGCCGCCGCGTCAGGGGCGGAGGCGGGCGTCGGCGCCGCGCTCATCCGAGAATGCGCGCGAGATCGGCGGGCGCGCGGCGGGCGTAAAATTTCATGTAGCGCGAGGCGAGCTTGCCGGTGTCCATCACCAAGCACACATCGACCGTGTTGAAATCATAATCGATGAACGCGCCGTCGCCGACGAAACCGCCGAGCCGCATATAGCCTTTCATCAACGCCGGCAGCGCGCGCATCGCCTCGTTCCGGCTGACCTGGTCCTCCGGCATCAGGTTCATGTCGACGTAATGCGGCTCCACCGCCCGCGGCCGCAGATCCTCCGGCGCCAAATGGTTATGATAGAGGAAAGAGAGCGGCACTTTCAGCGGCTCGATCTCCCGGCCGTGGAAACTCGCCGTGCCGAACATCAGCGCGATGTCATGCAGCGCGATGTATTGCGAGAGCGCCATCCACAGCATCTGCATCGCGCCGGTGCCGCGATAATCCGCGGCCACGCAAGAGCGCCCAAGCTCCAGCGTCTCGCGGGTGAGCGCCTCGATGGGCGTCAGATCATACTCGCTCGCCGTGTAAAACCCCGGGCCCGGCGCGCCCGGCCCGCCCTTGGCGACAGAGCCGCGCAGCAGCCGATAGACGCCGACCACCGGTCCCTCGGGTTTTTCCGGATCGCGCGCCCCATCCCGCGCCGCTTCGCCGTGGTCGATCAGCAACAAATGCTCGCAAAACGGATCGAAGCGATCCCTCTCCCGGCGCAGCGCCGCATCTTCCGGCGCCGGCGTCGCGCCCATCTCTTCGACGAACACCTCATAGCGCAGCGCTTGCGCGCGCTCGACATCGGCGTCGGTTTCAGCAATTCGAACGGTGAAACGTCCGGAGTCCAGGCGCATCTCAGCCTCAGGCAAGGGGCGCGCGGAGTCCGCGCGAAACCGACATTAAAGTGGGAACGTAGGCGGGCCGCCTTTTCGACGCAACTCGGTCGAAGCCTCGACCTATGTCAACGGCTTCTTAAGTTCCGGGGCGGAGCTTTGCGGCACGGTGAGCCATTCCCCGCGCCGCCGCCGCCCCGCGCCCGCGGCGCCGAACGCCCTTCTGTCTCGGAGATCGTCATGACCGCTTTTGAAATCGTCGCGATCCTGATCCTGATCGTCGTCATCGTCGTGATCGCGCGGTCCATCCGCATCGTGCCGCAGGGCGAGGAATGGACGATGGAGGCCTTTGGCAGCTATGTGCGCACGTTGCCGCCCGGCATCCATTTTCTGATCCCGATCTATCAGACCATCGGCGCCAAGCTGAACATGATGGAATCGGTGCTCGATATCCCGAGCCAGGATGTGATCACCCGCGACAACGCCATGGTGAAAGCGGACGCGGTGGCGTTCTACCAAATCATCCGCGCCGCGGACGCCGCTTATCAGGTGCGCGATCTCGAGCGGGCGATGTCGAACCTGACCCAAACCAACATTCGAACCGTGCTCGGCTCGATGGATCTCGACCAAGTGCTGTCCAACCGCGACGACATCAATGCGCGGCTCCTGGACGTCATCGACCGCGCGACCAACCCTTGGGGCGTGAAGATCACGCGCGTCGAGATCAAGGATCTGACGCCGCCGCAAGACATCACCGAGGCGATGGCGCGGCAGATGAAGGCGGAGCGGGAGAAGCGCGCCGAGATCCTGCAGGCGGAAGGCGCCAAGCAATCCGCGATTCTGACCGCCGAGGGCTTGAAGCAGGCGCAAGTCCTTGAAGCGGAAGGCCGCAAGGAGGCCGCCTTCCGCGACGCCGAAGCGCGCGAACGCGCCGCGGAGGCCGAAGCGCGGGCGACGGAGATGGTGTCCAAAGCGATCGCCGAAGGCGACGTGCAGGCGGTGAATTACTTCGTCGCCACGAAATACACCGAAGCGCTGCGCGACGTCGCGGCGGCGCCGAACCAGAAGGTCATCATGATGCCGCTCGAGGCCTCCAGCGTGATCGGATCGGTCGCCGGCGTCTCGGAGCTCGCGAAAGCCGCAGCCGACAAAGCGTCCTCAAAAGGGTAGGCTGAGGCCGACCATCAAGAACGTGGAGGGCTGAATGTTCGAGCTTTTCGGGGTGGAGATCAGCCCGGCGATGGCGTGGCTCGCCGCGGGGCTGGCGCTGCTACTGCTCGAACTCCTCACGGGATCTCTGTGGCTCCTTTGGCCCGGCATCTCGGCGCTCGTGTTCGCCGCGGTCGCCTTCTTCGCGCCCGAACTCGGCTTCGGCGTCCAAGTCCTGCTCTTCGCCTTGCTCGCCGGGCTGCTGACGCTGCTTGGCCAGCGGTATCTTGAAGACAAAGTCAGATCGCAGAGCACGGACCGGCCGCATCTGAACGATCGCCGCGCGCAGTTGATCGGGAAAACGGTGTCGGCCATCGCTGCGTTCGAGAATGGGTACGGCGCCGTGCGGCTGGCCGATGGGCAATGGTCGGCGCGGCTTGACGATGACGTCGGCGCGGCTTCGGTGGCGGCGGATGATAAGCTGACGATCCGCGATGTGGAGGGTTCGTTGCTGGTCGTCGCGCCGCTCGCCGCAACGCTGGCGGACGCGCCGACCTAGGCTTAGCGGCCGAGCGGATCGAAGCTCACAAGCTCAAGCTCGACCAGTTCGGCGTTGATCACTTGCTTGCCGACCTCTTCAAACATCACCGTGACGCGCTGACCGATCACGGATTGCACTTGCCCGAGCCCCCAATCAGGCTGATCGGGATGGCGCACGATCGCGCCCACCTCCAACACTTCCATATCTCTCTCCTCTCGCGCGCCTCGTCGCACCGCGCCGCCCTGCGCGTTTTAGTTGAAAATACAGCGCCACGCTGCAACTTTTAAGACGGCCACCTGAGGTATCACATAGTTTTCAACAGCTAAATTAAGTCTTTAACAACTTTTGCGCTGAGTTTTAGCTTTGATTAACCATCATTCGCTATAGTCCAACCAGGAGACGTGTAGGAAGGGATCAAGCTCGTGACCATGAACGCCGAGAGGCTCAGCGCCCCCGCAGAGCGGGCCGACGCGCCGATCGACGAGCTGACGCTCGTCTCTATGCTCAGCTCGCGGATCTGCCACGATCTTGTCGGCCCGATCGGCGCGCTGGGCAACGGCGTCGAGTTCCTGAACGGCCAAGTCGATGAAGGCACGCGCGACCACGCGATCCGCGTGATCTCCGACAGCGTCTCCCAAGCCTCGGCCCGGCTGCAATTCTACCGCGCCGCCTTCGGCATGGGCGGCTCGCTTTCGGATCAGACCCGCCTCTCGGATCTGCGGGATCTGACCGAGATGCTGCTGGAGGGCGGCCGCGTCTCGCTCGATTGGGAGCCGGATGAACGCGAGGAGATCAGCCGCGGCGCCACGCGCTTGATGATGAATTTGATCTTGCTCGGCGTTGAAACCCTGCCCCGCGGCGGCGTGCTCCGCGCCGGTTTGGTGCGGCCCGACGGCGCGCGCAATGCGCATGAGCGGATGATGTTGGTGGTCGCCGAAGGCCCGATGCTGAAGCTGACGCCGCGCATCAAATCGCTGCTGCTCCGCGGCGCTCTGAGCGCCGATGACGCGCCGCTTGAGCCGAAGGAGAGCCCGGCGGTGCTGACCCACCGCATCGCGCAAAGCATCGCCGCGCGGCTCAACTGCGCTGAGGAAGAGGATCACGTGATCCTCGCCGCGACGCTCTAAAACCGGATACCGACGCCGGAGCGCTGTCCGGGGCGCGTCATCGCTTTCTTCTTTCGGCTCGCCGCAGCTCAGCGGCGCGCTCGACGCGCGCGCGTTGGTTATTCGCGCGTGGATTGACCTTTTCCACAAAACATGCCATAGATAATGTGTAGGCGGCGGCCGAGCCTACAAGAAGCAGCGCTGGGCGCTACCAGTAGCGCCCAGCCTCGGCAACCGACTGCATTTATGGAAAGCGAGGTGGGGGTCATTTATCGCGCAGTCAACGCGCCGTGTCGCAAGCCCCGCGAAGGGTGGATTGCGAGGTATCGGCAAAGGCGTCGCCAAGTCGCGCAGCGCCAATCGAGAAAAGCCATGGCTTTCTTGGAGACGAGGGCTGAGCGCAAACTTCGCGCTTAAGGGGTAACCAGAACCGCGCGCCGCAGACGAGGGATGCGAAAGGCGCTCACCGAACCATGACGCGGCTCCCGGAGCTGGTCTTCGGGAGCCGACCTATTTCGTGATCACCGCAGCGCCATCCCCCTCACACCGCTTTCAGCCCCTCCCGATAGCGCTTCGCATTCGCTGCGTAATGCTGCGCCGACATCAGGATGCCTTGGGCGGAGCCTTCGCCGAGGTCCTTCACCGCTTTCGCCGGAGCCCCAAGCAACAGGCTGTTGGGCGCGAAGGTCTTGCCTTCTGAGACCAGCGCGTTGGCGCCGACCAAAGCGCCGCTCGGGATCACGGCGCGATTGAGAACGGTGGCGCCCATGCCGACGAGACAACCCGGCTCAAGCGTGCAGCCATGCAGAATCGCATTATGGCCGACCGTGCAATTGGCGCCGACCGTCAGCGGACACCCTGGATCGGTGTGCAACACCGCACCGTCTTGCACATTCGAGTTTTCGCCGATTTCGATCCATTCATTGTCGCCGCGCAGCACCGCGTTGAACCAAACGCTCGCGCCCGGCAGAAGCCGCACCTTTCCCATCAGCCGCGCGCCCGGCGCGACCCAAGCGGTCGGATCGATCTCCGGCGCGACGCCGTCCAGCGCGAAAATCTGTTCGGGCCCATACCCCGCCATCCCTCGTCTCCCTCATCCCTCATCCCTCATCCCTCGCGGGCGCTCTTTTCGACCGCGCCGACAACTGTTCCAATCTAAGCGCGTCCGCCTTCGGCTATTCGGAGTGCGGCGCCGCGTCGGCCCGGCGCTCGGCCTCATCGAGCATGCCGCGAACGAAATCGGTGAGCCCGATTTGCCGCGCGCGTCGGCAGCGTTCAGCCAGCAACACGGATTTGAGCGCCGCCTCCGACGCGTCGAGCGCGTCATTGACGATCACGTAATCATATTCGGCCCAATGGCTGATCTCATTGCCGGCTTTGCGCATGCGCCCGGCCACCACCTCCGCGCTGTCCTGACCGCGCTGATTGAGCCGCGCCTCCAGCGCCGCGACCGAGGGCGGCAGAATGAAGACGCTGACCAGATCCTCGCGCATCGCATGGCGCAGCTGCTGCGCGCCCTGCCAATCGACGTCGAACAGCACGTCCCGCCCCTCGGCGAGCCACGCCTCCACCGGCGCGCGCGGCGTGCCGTAAATGTTGTCGAACACCCGCGCATGTTCGAGAAACGCGCCCTCCTCGATCCGCTTTTCAAAGGTCGCATGGTCGATGAAATGATAGTCGCGCCCATCCTCTTCGCCCGGCCGCATCGGCCGCGTCGTCGCCGAGATCGACATCACCAAATTGGCGTCGGAGCCAAGCAGCCGTTTGGCGAGCGTCGTCTTTCCCGCGCCTGAGGGCGAGGAGATCGCCATCATCAAACCGCGCCGCGCCACCGCGACCCGCGGCTCCAAGCGCCGCTCGCCGTCAGAGCGCGTCTCCTCCGGCGCGCCGCTCACCGCGCTTCGCTCCCGCGCCGCTCACTCCACATTCGCCGCCTGCTCCTTCAACTGATCGATCGCCACCTTCAGCGCGAGACCGGTTTCGGTCAACGCCGGGTCCTGGCTTTTCGCGCAGAGCGTGTTCGCCTCGCGATTGAACTCCTGGCAGAGGAAGTCGAGCTTGCGGCCCACCGGCGCGCCCTCGGCCATCAACGCGCGCGCTTGCGCGATATGCGCGCGCAGCCGGTCGATCTCCTCGGTCACATCGAGCTTTGTGGCCAGCAGCGCCAGCTCCTGCGCCAAGCGCCCCTCCTCGATCGGCGGCGCCCCGGCTTCAAGCAAGGCGGCGACGCGTTCGGCGAGCCGCGCTTTCACCGACGGCGCTCGCGCCTCGGCAAGCCGCGCCGCGGCGTCCGTCAGCGCTTCGATCTCCGAAAGCACGCGGGCCATGATCTCCGCCAGCCGCGCCCCCTCCGCCGCGCGCGCCTCGGCGAGTTGATCGAGCGCCCGCGCCAAGCTCGCCGCCACCGCGGCGATCTCGGCCTCCTCCCGCTCCGCCCGTCGCTCCGGCCCCGTGGTCTCGACGACGCCGCGCAGCTGCAACAGCGCCTCCGGCGCGACGCCCCGGCGCGGCGCGCCCTGACGCGCCAAGGCCCGATCCGCGGCCGCCGCCCAAGCCGCAGCCCGATCAAGCGCCGCGGCGTTCAGCGTCGGCCGTCCCTCCGCCGCCGCATCCGACCAGCTGAGCGTCACGGACAGCGAGCCGCGCGCGAACCGCTCCGCGATCGCCGCGCGCCACAGCGCCTCCTGCCGCTCCCACCCCGCGGGCGTGCGCAGCTTTACATCGAGGCCGCGGCCGTTAACGCTCTTGGCGTCCCAGCGCCAGGATGGCCCATCGCCCCCCTCCGCGCCCGCCTCAACTGTCGCAAAACCGGTCATGCTCTTCATAAGGTCGCCTTCATATCGCCGCGCTGGGCATGGATCCGGACTCAGGCGGTCTCGTTTAGCCCAGGGACGCGCCCCTCGCCAGGGCGCTGATTTCTTAGCGTCGCGGCCCGTCGCGGCGCTGCGCGCGCGCACAAAAGGTCAGGCTGCATGGCCATTGGCACAGCCGTTGCGGACCCCGCCGACCAACACCGACGCCCGGGCGCAGCCAAGGACCCGGCGCGGAGCAAAATGAAGGGCGGCGATACCGATGAAGCACCCGAACACGAAGGCGCTGTATCATTATTGGGAAGAGCTCCGCGGCGAGCGCGCGGCGCCCTATCGCAGCGAGCTCGACCCGCGCGCGATCTCTTCGCTGCTCGAGAGCACCTTCATCCTGGAGCATCCGCGCAGCGGCCCGCCCCGCTTTCGCCTCGCCGGCACCAGGCTCTGCGATCAATTCGGCATGGAGCTTCGCGGCATGAGCGCTCTGGCGCTGTGGCATGGCGAATGCCGCTCGAAAGTGAAATCCCTTCTGGCGGACGTGGTCGAGGCGCCCTGCATCGGCCATGTCACCTGCAGCGTCGAGACGCGCAGCGGCCGCTTCGCGCAAGCGGAATTCCTCTATCTGCCGCTTCGCAGCGATCTCGGCGACATGACGCGCATTCTGGGCTGCGGCCATTACACGCCGGGCTCCGTGACCGATCACGAAGGCTCGGAGCCGCTGCATCATTGGATCGAGGCCGTGAACGTCTACGCCATCGCCTCGCCGGAGATCGGCGAGGGCGACGGCGCCGTGACGCCGCCGCCGCTCACCTTGACGCGCCGCGCCGCCGATAAAGAGAGCTTCGCCGCGCGCCGGCGCCGCGAGCGCCGCAAGCCAGGCGACATCGCCGATTTGCGTCGTCTAGCGCCGCGCCGCCCGACCCTGAAATCCATCGAGGGCGGCCTCTCCGGCGAGCGCGACGCCGCGTATCGCGGCCTTGGCGCGGAGCTGCGGCGGCTCAAGAACGCCGATGAGTGCGGCGGCGGGCGGCCGCATCTTCGCCTCGTGGCGAGCAACAGCGCGGATGATCGCAACGGCGCGGCCTGAGGGCGGCTGCGCAGGCGAAGACTGCGGTTGCGAAAACTGCGCTGGCGAAAACTGCGCTGGCGCAGCTGACTGCCGGCGACGTGATAGCCGTTCCCACCGCGCCGTCGTCGCTCTAAACTCAGTCGCCGCCCTCGAGCGTGTCGGCGTCCTCAAGCGTGTCGGCGCCCGCTATGACGATGATACCGTCACCGACGCAGCCTCCACGCAGCATGTTGTCCTCGAAGGCGCCGCCGGTGCGGTCATTTTGAGCGCTGCCGATGACATGCTCGAACCCGTTCACGAAATCCTCGTAAGGATCGCAACCGGGCGCCCCGCCGAACGCGCTGGCCCTCTGAGCACAGAGTTCGACTGACCATCGCATCACCGACAAAGCGGAGCTGATCGTTTCGTCAGCATCCTGATTGTTTTGCGGATTGAGCCGTTCGGATCGAAATCGCCATAATACTCATTCAAATCGCCGAACCATGCGCCGCTCCGCGCCGCCGGCTCATCGAACATGAGCGTAAAATCATCACCGTTCGCGCCGACGAAGTAATCGAGGCCGACGCCATCGGTGATGTAATCAACGTCTTCTCCCCTGAAAACCTCATCGTCAGCACGGCCCGAGATCAACGCGTCGTCACCAGTCGAGCCAGAGATCACGTCATCTCCGGCGCCGCTTCGCTGAGATCATCGCCGACGGTTCCGGCGATCGCCGAGCCGGTCAGCATGGCGATCGTGTAGGGCGCGGCGTCTGATGAGGCGGACGGTTTCGGAGCAGGCGCCGGCGCAGCCTTGCTAGCGTCGCTCGGGGCGACGATCACCAGCGGCGCGCAGAACCACACTTTGGTGATCGCGATGCGGCCATGTCGCTCCGATGTCGCTCGAAAAGTCCGTGGCGAAGACGCCAACCGAGATGCGCGCATGGCGCCGCGCTCTAGACGCCGCGCCACGCCTTGAAATAGATCCGATTACTGCGTCAGATTATGCGACACCAACTCTTCAGCAATTGACCGATAGGCGTTTTCTAGCTGCGTCGCGTTCTTACTGTCGAAAAAGTACGTCGGCAACGTCGCACAATCGCGAAGCGTTTTCTTTTCGCTATTCGGAACCTTAAAGCCGACTGAGAAAACAAGCATTCCCGCCGCGCGCATTTGATCGCAAACGCGTCGCGCCTGCACTCGACTGCTTGGACCGCCATAGTTTCTATTAAAGATCCCATCGGTCATGATAATCACGGCGCGGCGCGTGTTAGGTCCTGATCGCGGCGCATTCAGCGGCGGCCAGAACGCCTCCCACCGCGGCGAAACCATATACCAAGCCCACGCGATGCCGAGATGCCCGGCCGTCCAACCGCCTGTCGACAGGCCCTGCACGGCCGCATCAAGGGTCGGCCGATCATCCGTCAGCGGAACGATCGTCGACGGGTTGCACCAAGTGGCTTGACGCTCAAGCTTCCGCGTGCTCGGCGGCGCGTCGGTGTAGCGCTCCGCGCCGTTCCGAGACGTCACGCAGTTATTCGTGGCCGCGACGCCTGTCGCTTCTTCGGCGAACGACCCGGCGTTCAGTGCCGTCGAGTACGGCGCGAATGCGATCCGAACATCGCTCTGCGATTGGTTGAGGAAGATATCAAGCGCCGTGTCGACCGCGTTCCTAAGCGCGACGATTTTCGAGCCGCCCATTGAACCGCTCACATCAAGCATAAAGGCGACGTCAAGCTCATCGAATTCGAAATCTGATGTCGCCGTATTCGTGAAGTCGAAGGCGCTCACGGAAATCGGGAAAATCGTCTGCATCGAACAATCGATCGTGACGCTCACGGCTACTTCCACACGATCAGCGTCAATCAGCGGATCCGAACACGCCAGCCGCGGTTGCGCAGTAATGTCGGCGGAGTCGATATGCGCTTCGACAATCTCACGGATGTCCGCATCTGTCGAACTCGGCGTGAGCGCAAGCATCCGCGTCGCCGCCAATGTGGCCGCGTCCACCATGTTCTGGGTCTGCTCGCGAACAGAATAGGCCCTTGTGAAATCGATCGCGCCGCCCAAGGCGATGATGAAGAGCGGGAGCATGATCACGAAATTTAGAGAGATCGCACCCGATTTATCTTTTGCGAAACGGCTCATGACACACTCCTAACCAGTCATTTCTGTGCGCGGTCGTCGCGCGACGCATGTTCAGGCTTCTGTTCGCTGCGTTTCGCCGCGATCAACTGCAGGTGGACGCCTGTGTTTGTGCGAAGCCGCCCGTATGCACGATCTCGCGGGACTGCCTTGGCCTAAAGTAATTCCGGCTTTCAAAGTTGAGAGCCCCTGCGTCAAATATAAAGCTTATGATCGGATCGTAGTCGAATTCAGACTCAGCGAATATTAAGGTGCTGTTTGGAGTAATGCCTAAATCTTGTGAGATGTTGCTGATTTGCGATCCTTGAGGACGGCCGTTGATGAGTTCACCGTCTTTATATCCGTGGCTCCAGATCACTTCATAACAAAAGTTGTCGGAGTTACCGGCGCAAGGACAGGTCAGAACCGAGGTCACTCGCATTTCAAGACCCAGAACCGCCGCCCCGCTGGAGTCGATCATAAGCTCGGACACATCAAAGATATCCGAAATCGCAGCTTCATTGATGACGACGCCTTGGGAGGTCAAATCCGCTGCGACTGTCGTCGCCTCTTCCGCCGCCGTCTTCGCCCATATCGCCGCCGTCGCCTCCGCGCTTGCGAGCAAGATCACCGCCATAATCGGCGTAATGATGCTAAACTCAACGCCGATCGCGCCGTCATTTTCAGAGAAAAAGCGCCGCGCTTTGGTCGACGCCGCCTGATTATCAGCAGATCTGGTCATCAAAACTCTCGCTCCGAAACACGACATTCGCGCCGATCTCAACGGCTCCGTTCTCGTCCGCGAAATACGGCTCCAGGATCGGATTGATCACACGCCATGGATAGGTCGCTCGCAGCACGACGATATCGCCCGCGTCCAAACCATCGACGCTGGCGACGGTTGTGGTCGCCCCGCCCGAGACGACGCTCTGCTCCACCGACATGTCCGAGGAACAATACGGCACCAGCGAGTATCGGCAGGCGGCCTCGACGATTTCGACTTCCGTCAAGCATTGCGCTTCGCCGGTGCGGATATCCCGGCCGATGTCGCTCATCCCGGCGCGCACGCCCGTAACGCCGATATTGATCAGCGCGACTTCGATAGCGCCCAGCGCCATAACGAAGAACAATGGCGCCAGGACCACGTACTCAATCGCAACCGAGCCGTCCTTGCGGCGTACAAATGCTCGCAAGGATCGATCCTTTGACGATCGATGCGTTCGCCAGTTTCGCTTTGGAGCCATGATACGACGCCCTCTCAGTTCAGGCGTCACTATATTTATTTTCGCGCTAAACATTCAATGAAATAAAGGCCGTATTAATGGTAAATAATCATAAACATTACTAAAGCGATAATTTCATACTTCATCGTCATTCCGGCTTGAAGAGAAGTCGGCGACCTCGAACCAGCGCCATCTTTGCAAACACGCCCGGCGCCGCGATGGGTGACGCGGCGCGATCTCAATGCCATAGACTGATGTTCAACCCGTTGAGATCGCCAACAGCACCGCGAGAGCCATGATCGCCGCACGCCTTTCGACCATCGCAACGTTATGAGCCGCGCCCGACGCGCCGTCTCAGGTCTTTGGCGCCGCGCGGCGCCGTTGGCCCTGTTCGTCGCCGCCCTTTGGGCGATCCACGCCGTCGACCAACTGGCGCAGCTCGACCTCGCCGCGCGCTTCGGGCTGATCCCGCGGACGCTAGAGGGCCTCGACGGCGTCCTCGCCATGCCGCTTCTGCATGGCGGTTGGGATCATCTGGCGGCGAACACGCCGCCTCTGGCGATCCTTGGCGGGCTTGTGCTGCTCCTCGCGCCAGAGCGCTTCTGGGGCGCAACGGCGATTTGCATTCTCCTCGGCGGCGCGCTGACATGGCTCATCGCGCGGCCCAGCGTGCATATCGGCGCGAGCGGCCTGATCTTCGGATGGTTCGGCGTGCTGGTTGGGCTCGCGCTGTGGCGGCGTTCGCTCAAGGCGATCCTCGGCGCCGCCGCCGCGTTAGCGCTCTACGGCGCGACGATCTTCAGCGGGTTGACGCCTGAGCCCGGTGTCTCGATCGAAGGGCACGCAGCCGGCCTCGCCGCCGGTCTTTTCGCCGCCTGGCGTTTTGGGCGTTCGCCCTCCGGCGCAGATGCGAGACCGAACCGCCGCCGACGTATTTGACGAAGACGAACCGGCGCTCGAGACGATCCTATCCCAGCGCCGCCGCGGAGCGCCTCAGGCCCGCCGCAATAAGCGGGAGGGATCTACGCCTTGCGTCGCCACCGCCGCCAGATCCTGAACGATATCGGGATCAGGGTGCCCGGCGGAGATCGCTTCACGCACCGTAGAGGTGAGGTCCCAGCCCTCACACCGCACGCCCGCTTCGATCAAGGCGATCGCCGCGCGCAAGCTCTCATCCCGTCGCCCTTGATCATGGGCGTAGCGGTAAATCCAAAGCTCCAGCGTCAACGACGCCGGCCGCACCGCGGGATCGATGCGCCAAGCCGCGTCGAACGCATCGTTCAGCACTTTCATCCCCTCGCTCTTGCGCCCTTTGGAGAGGAGAAACTGCGCCGACCGCGCGAGAGATTGCGCATCCCGCGGATTGGCGTCGAGCGCCCGGCGATAGAACGTCTCCGCTTCATCGACGCTGCGCTTTGTGTCGCGCAAGAACCCGGCGAATTTATCAAGCGTCGCCGTCCGGTTCGGCGCGAGCTTCAAAGCCTGACGAAAGAACACCTCGGCTTCTTCCGCGTCATGCCGAACCTCATGCATGAAGGTGGCGAGCGCGTCGAAATTCTCCGCATCATGCGGATCAATCTCGATCGCGGCGCGGTACTGCGCCTCGGCGCCGCTCTCGTCATCGCGCACATCGGCCAGGAAACGGCCGAAGGCGCGCAATGTCTCCGCCGATCGCGGCGCCATGGCCAACGCGTCTTTAAAGAGCTCCTCCGCCTCGTCAGCGTCGCCGTCATGATCGGTGAGATGCTCCGCCAAAGCGCAAAGCGCCGGCGCGTCGTAAGGCTCCGCCGCCACCGCCTCGCGCAACGCCCGCTCCGCCGCCTCCGGTTGTTCGCGCGCGGCGCTCAAGAACCGGCCATAGGCGACGAACGGCGCGGCGCGATACGGCGCGATCTCCATCGCGCTGCGCAGCTGCCCTTCCGCGCCATCGAGATCGCCCCGGCGCCGGTGCAGAAACTCGGCGTAAGCGAGGATGGCGCGCACATCGCGCATCCGCCCTTCCGCCGCGCGGCGATAATGCGCCTCCGCATCGTCAAGATCGCCCTTGCGCTCAGCGATCGCGGCGCGCGCGAAGGCCACCTCAGGATCATCCGCCGCGATCCGCCCCGCCCGCGCCAAAGCTTGCTGCGCGGCGTCGAGCTCACGCGTCACCGTCGCCTTGAAAACCGCGAGCGCCGCCAGCGCCGCCGCGCTCTCAGGCCGGATCTCCGCGCCGCGGCGCAGCTGCGCCTCCGCATCCTCGGGCCGGCCGCGCTGATGCAACAAGAACTCGGCGTATTCAATAAAGTTGCGCGGATTGTCCGCCTGCACTTCGACCGCGAGCCGCAAGCAATTCTCGGCCTCGTCGAGATCGCCATTCCCGCGCACTAAGAAGTCGGCGAAGCGGCGCAACGTCTCAGCATTTCGGATATCGTGGTGAAGCGCTTCGGCGAACAAGCGTTCGGCGCGTTTCACATCGCGCAGCTGGTTGAAAGCGAAGCTGGCGTAATCGCGCAGCACGGACACATTCGAAGGAGCGCTTTGCTGCGCCTGCTCGAACACCGCTTCGGCGCGCCGCACATCACCGACGCCGACGGCCAGGAAACGCGCATAGCGCGCCCGCAGCGCCGCATCGCTCGGCGCATCTTCGAGCGCCGCCAGCAAGCTCGCCTCGCCGTAAGACGCTTGAGAGACCGGCAACCGCTTATGCGGCTCGGGCGGCAACGCGCCGTCCGCATCCTGCACCGCGTCGACTTGCCGCTTGCTGGTGATCAACCGCTTGCCGATCCGCGCCAGATCCGCGGTGCGATCCGCCGCGCTCGCCCCATCGGCGGCGGCGCTGGTTTGATCGGCGATCAGAGGCGGGTCGGCGCGCAGAGATCGCGCGTCGGACTGCGCGCCGCGCTCATCATCCTGGGGCGCTTCGGAGGCGTTCGCTCCGGCCCCGCGCCGGAACACCTCGCTCTGACGAATGAGCGCGCCGCCCCCATCGCCCGAGTTCCGATCGCCCGAGTTCCGATCGCCCGCGTCGGTCTGGCGCGGGCGCGCCTCCTGACCGCTAAGAGACGCGCCGTCGCCCTTTCCCAGGACGGTCTCCACATCCGATCGCCGCAATCGCCGCGTCGGCTGCGCGAATTTTCCGGAACTCGCGGCCCGATCCTCTTGAAACGGGTCTGCGTGAAACGGGTCCGCGCCAGCGTCGCGCGGCTTGTCGGAGCCGCTGAGCGCCGCTTGCGCCGCGTTCAAAAGATCGTTCACTTCCGAGGCGGAGCCACGGTGGAAATTCGGCGGGCGCTCTGGCGCATCCTCCTGCGTCTTCTTCAGGACGCTAGCATAGGCGCGGAAAGACTGCCGCAGCCGCGCGCTTTGGCTCTGGTTCGTTCGCCGCCGCACGCCGCGCCGCGCATCAGCCTGCGCGCCGACCTCCGGCGCGTCGCCGCCGATCGCGGAAGGCCCGCCCTCGAGCGGCGCGATCGCTTCAGGCTCGCTCTCGCCGCCATCCTCCTGCGGCGTCGCGTCGACCCGCAACCCCGACCGCGTGAGCAAATCGCGATACTGAGCGTTGTATTTCCGGAAGACGAGGCGAAATCGGTCGATCTTCGGATGACCGAGGCCGAATTCGACGCGCATGTAATACATGAGCTGATCAAAATCAGAGTGCTGCACCCAGACCGCGCCGACGCTCTCCAGCCAATCGCCGAAAGCGCCTTGGGGCTCATGCTCGTTCACCCAATAAACGCCGCCGCCCGGACCGCCGGGCGGCAACCCTTCAAGCATGTCCAAGAACGCTTCTTCGCGCCCGCCATAGCCGACGATGATCAAGCCGACATCCGAGAGGATCTCGCGCAGCCGGTCGCGCACGTCTTCGCGATAGCGCGGACGGTTGGCGTTGCGATCACGGCTCGGCAAATGCGCGTCGCCATAGAGCTTCAGCACCGTCGGCGTGTCCGGAAACAGCGGCGTGCCTTGGCTCAGCGCTTCTTGCGCAATGGTTTGCGGGCGCTTCTGACTGTAGACATGGAGCGCCTCGGCCAGCATGTCGTCAAAATTCGTCGTCAACGCCAAGCCGGTATGCGCGCCCCAATTTGGATGCGTCATCAACTGCGCCAACGTCGCGTATCCAAAGCCCGGCTCCGCGCCGCCGGTCAGCGCCTCGACCGCACGCCGGCGATCCACCGGCTGATGAAACATCGCCGCCAGAACATCGCCATACACCGACGCCGGATCGTCCGGATTGTAGTTCATGAAGCGCGTCGTCGCCCAGCCCTCGACGTCGTGCGACGAGCCGGTCTCAAGGTACTTCAGCTCCTTGATCCACGCCCGGCAGCAATCCGCCGCGGCGCTGACGCCGCTGCTCACCGAGCAGCCCGCTCCCAGCATCCACACGAAGCTTCGTTGATCATGGGTCACGGACCGCCGAAAACGGCGGACGAATTCCGTGGCCATCATCTCTCGAAACCGCGTCTCGCGACGCTCAACTCCGAAACCGTGCATTCGCGCCCTAACTCGCCTATCGACGCACGCCGAGGCCACCATCCCTCCTCCGAGATGGTCCCGCGCCGCGTCGCCAAATCCCTCGCCTCGCCAGCGCAATCGTCTCCGCGATCCTGCCGGCTTTTAGGACAAGCGACGCCTGTTGAGGAACGCGCCGCCGCTGCTCGCCTTAGTTAATCAAACTAGCACGGCGCACGGCTGAATGCATCGACAAATCACCGCAGCACGATCAAAATGCTGTGGATACTAACGACGCTCGTTCCATATGAGCTGTGGAAAACTGGGCCGGTTCTTCCGTTTCACCGCCCATTCGCAGCGCGCGCGATAGTCGTAAGGCGCTCCACCATCGCGCGCAGTCCGTTCGAGCGCTGCGAAGACAGCTGAGCGTCCAGACCCAAGCGCGCCAATTCTGCAATCGGATCTGCTTGCGCCGCATCGGCGACGAGCCGGCCATTCAGCAGCGCGCGAAGAACAGCGATCAACCCGCGAACAATATGCGCGTCGCTATCCCCTTCAAAATAAAGGCGACGCGCGCCGTCAGTATCGGCGTCGATCCGCGTGTCGAGCCAGACTTGGCTGGCGCAGCCCTCCACTTTGGTCTCTGCGCCGCGCCGCGCTTCAGGCAAGGGCGGCAGGGCGCGGCCCAGCTCGATCACATAGCGATAACGGTCCTCCCACTCGTCCATCAGCTCGAAGGTCTCCGCGATCTCTTCGAAGCTTGGTCCCGCGCCGTCCGCCATGCTCATCCATCCTCTGTTCGCCGGCCGCCATCGCCTCGCCCGCGCGTTTCGCCGCATCCGCGCCGACGCGCGGCGCGCCGCTGACGGGCGATCCCGCGCCCACTGTTCGGGTCTTGAGAGAAAACGCAACGCGGCTGCGCCTTAAGACAGCGGAACGACTTTCACGCCGGACGGACCGGCGGACAAGGCGATCTCGCCGCGCTTGAGGCGCAGCGCCTCCTCGCCAAAGGCTTCGCGGCGCCAGCCCTGCAGCGCAGGCGTCGCGGGATCCTCCTCATTGGCGATGGCGTCGAGATCCGCGGCGGAGGCGAGCAGCCGCTGGGCGACGCCGATCTCCTCGGCCCGCGCCTTCAAGAGCACGCGCAGAAGATCGGCCATCGGGCCCGCGCCGTTGCGCGCCGGCTTCTGCTCCTCCGGACGCGGCTGTTCGGCCTTCGGCGTCTCCACCCCGCGCCGCACCGCCGCCAGGATCCCTTCTGCCACATCCGCTTTGCGCCCTTCGCGAAAGAGCAGCCGCGAGCGCGACAACTCTTCGGCGGTTTTCGGTTGATTGGCGCAGACCTCGAGCAGCGCGTCGTCCTTCATCAAGCGGCTGCGCGGAATATCGCGCCGGCGCGCCTCTCGCTCGCGCCATGCGGCGAGCTCGCGCGCCACGGCCAGAAACCGGCCATTGCCGCTGCGCGTCTTCAGCCGGCGCCAGGCCTCCTCGGGTTCGATTTCATAAGTGCCGGGATCGGCCAGCGTCGCCATCTCCTCGGCGACCCAATGCTCGCGCCCCGCGGCGGCGATCTGATCGCGCAGATGCACGTAGATGCCGCGCAAATGCGTCACATCGTCGAGCGCGTACGCCAACTGCTTCGGCGTCAGCGGTCGCCGCGCCCAATCGGTGAAGCGCGAGGATTTGTCCAGCGCGCCGCCAGCGATTTTACGCACCAAGGTCTCATAGCCGACTTGATCCCCGAAGCCGCACACCATCGCCGCCACTTGCGTGTCGAACAGCGGCGTCGGCACGGCGCCGCTCAGATGGTGAAAGATCTCAACATCCTGGCGCGCCGCGTGGAACACCTTCACGACGCTCTCTTCAGCCATCAGCGTGAACAGCGGCGCGAGATCGAGTTCGGTGTCGATCGGGTCGATGATCGCGGCGTCGCCCGCCTCTTCGCCCTCGAAGGGCGGCCGGGCGATCTGGATCAAGCAGAGCTGAGGCCAATACGTCCGTTCGCGCATGAACTCCGTGTCGACTGTCACGAAGGGCGCTTTCGCATATTCCTCAGCGAGCGCCGTCAGCTCGTCTTGCGTCCGTATCATTCGCATTATGCGGTCTATAACGCTCGCCCGGCGCCCTGTCTCGCAGTTTCTCACAGGCGGGACGCCGCCGCGGTGGAGAGCGCCTTTAGCGGATTTTCAACCAATCGCCCGCTTGGTGAACGCCGGACAGATCCGCGCCCGCGGCGGGAAAGGCGGCGCGCCAGCGAAGGCGGAGCAAGATGAAAGTGATCCTGGCGGCGAACGCCGAACCCGGCGGCGGCAAGACGACGCTCGCCACCACGCTCGCAAGCGCGGCGGCCGCGGCCGGCCGCCAAGTCGCGCTCGCGGACGCCTCGCCGCAGCGCGCGAGCCTCGCTTGGCTCGAGCGCCGCCCGGCGGAGGCCGCGGCGGTTCTAGGCGTCGACTTCGCCGCGCTCTCACGGAGCCGCGCGACGGCGCGCGGCGGCGCCCGGAGCGGCGGCGCGAACCGCCCCTCTCGGCGCGCCGCCTCCTCCAGCGCGCGCGCGGCGCAGCACGCCGACGCTTGGCGCGACCGGTTGCGCGAGGCGGAGCGCGAAGCGCGCCGCGCCGAAGTCGACCTTCTGGTGATCGACGCGCCTGTGATCGACACAGCCCTCGAACGCGCCCGCCCGCGCGATCTCGCCCGGGCGCTGGACGGGATCGACCTGGTGTTGGCCCCTGCGACCGCGGCGCGCGGGCAGGAAGAGGCGACGCGCGCGTTTCTGGCGCTGCTCGCCGCGACGCCCGCGGCGCTGCGCGGGGACGCCGAGGCGCTGCTTATCGGCAATCGGATCCGCCGCAAGCGCCGGCCGCGAGCGGAGGCGCTGCGGCGCTCTCTCAATCGGTTTGCGCCCGAGCCTGCGGCGGAGGTCTCGGAGAGCCCGGTCTATCCGATGCTCGCGGATGCGGGTTTCGGGCTGTTCGATCCCGCGGCGGCGGCCGCCTTCGGCGCGCGCAAAACCGCCAAGCTGCGCGAGGAATGGTCGCCGATCCTGATCGCGGCCGGCCTTCTCGCGCCGCCGCGCCTCAGCCGCATCGGAGCCGCCGCCGCCACGCGGCGCCGCGCGCCAAGCAGCCGGCTCAACCTCGCTCCCGCGGGCGTCTGATCGCCTGATTAGCGCCACATCGCGCGCGCAACCCTCTGACCGGACGACGCCGCATCCGCGGCGGCCGAGCGGTCGGAGGGTGTGATGGCGAGCAAAGGCCGGGCGCGAATGCGCGGCGAGGGATCGAACGTCAGAGCGGCGGTGATCGGCGTATCGGCGATCGGAGCATGGGCCGCGGCGCGGCGCGCTGCGGCGAGCGGGCTTGCGGCGAGCGGGCTTGCGGCGCTCGCCCTCGCCGCGGCGATCGCCGCCGCAGCGCCTCAAAGCGCGCATGCGACGCCTCCAATCGCCTGCCCCAGCGAAGATCCGCGCTGCGACGCCGCCTGCGCCCGCGCCTGCGCGACCGACGACGCCGCCTGTCTCGCCGCCTGCGGCGCCCGGCTCGCCGCGCCCGAAGAGGCCGGCGCCGCGCCGAGCGTCGCGGCCCCTCCAGCCGCGGCCTCGCGCGTTCAAACGGCGAACGCCGAGCCGCTTTCGCCGCATATCTTGTTCCTCTCGACCCGCGATCGCGAGCCTGAGAGAGCGCTCTATTACGGCTATCTCTTGATCGGCGAGGGCGTCTCCGCCGCGCGCAAAGCGGCGGTCGCCGAAGCGGTCGCTTGCAGGCTGAAGGCTCTGCCGGATCTCGAGGCCGCCGCGGCGGTCGAGCGCCTCGGCCTCGTCAGCCTGCCAGCGCTGCGCGAGGCCGGCGCGACGCAGGTGAGCCCGGCGGAGGTGCTCGACGCCTATGATTTTCGGCGCGCCGCAGTGTGGCTGCGCGCCGCCGGCGTCGTGGCCGGGGAGCGCTTCGATCCCGACCGCGCGATCGTGTTCGTCGCCTCGAGCCGAGCGCGCGCGCGGCAGATGGACAGCGTGGCGATGCCGGGCCCGGACGAGAGCGGCGATCCGGTGATCGCGGACGCCAGCGCGCTCAGCGCCGCGTTCGCCGCCGCCTGGGCGGGAAGCATCATCGACGGAATGGAGCGCGGCGCCGTGCGCTCGCGCCAAGAGTTCCAGCTGGTGATGGAGGCCAATTCCTGGATCACATGGGCGACGGCGCCGGTGACGAGCCTCTTTCGGATCACGCCGGCCCACGCCGCCGCCGCGCCGGCGGCCTGTCCCTGAGCGCGCAGCGGCGCTCAAGCGTCGCGTCATCTCCGCCATTCCCCTTGACCAAAGCCGCCGGCGCGCCTCCTCTCCGCGCGCTGGCGTCTCTCCGACGTCGCCCGAACACTTTGGAGCCTTGGAATGAATGAGCCCGCCGCGCGCGACGGCGCCTACGCCGCGCTCGAAGCGCTGTTCGCCAAACGACACCATCTCGGCGAAGCGCTGGGCGTGCTGGGCTGGGATCGGCAAGTGATGATGCCCGACGGCGCCTCCAGCGCTCGCGCCGAAACCATGGCCGCGCTCACCGGCTTTTCGCATGAGCTGCTCACCGCGCCTGAGACGGCCGATCTACTCGCCGCCGCCGAGGACGACGCGTCGCTTGGCGAGGATCCCGCGCTCGAACCATGGCGCCGCGCCAATCTGCGCGAGATGCGCCGCGCCCACGCCCATGCGAGCGCCGTACCAAGGGATCTCGTCACCGCGCTCTCCATCGCGGAGGCAGAGGCTGAGATGGCCTGGCGCGCCGCGCGCGCCGCGGATGATTTCCTGGCGCTGCTACCGTCGCTCACGAAAGTGCTGGAGCTGACGCAGGAAGCCGCGGCGGCCAAAAGCGCGGCCTTCGGGCTCGCGCCCTATGACGCGCTGCTCGACCAATACGAGCCCGGCGCGCGCGCGGAGAGCATCGACGCGCTCTTCGCCGCGCTTTCAGATTTCCTGCCAGCTTTCACCGAAACGGCGCTCGCCCGCCAAGCGGCGCGGCCTGCGCCGCCGGCGCCGGCCGGCCCGTTTCCGGTCGCGACGCAAAAGGCGCTCGCCGAGACGCTGATGCGCGCCATCGGCTTCGACGCGAAACGCGGCCGCCTCGACGTCTCGCTCCATCCCTTCTGCGGCGGCGCGGATGATGATGTGCGGATCACCACGCGCTATGATGAGGATGACTTCGCCAGCGCGCTGATGGGCGTGCTGCACGAGACCGGGCACGCGCTTTACGAACAAGGCCTGCCGGATGATTGGCGGCGCAGCCAGCCCGTGGGATCGAGCCGCGGCATGGCGCTTCATGAAAGCCAGTCGCTCTTTATCGAGATGCAGGTCTGCCGCAGCGCCGCGTTTTTGAGCTTCGCCGCGCCGCAGTTCCGCGACGCCTTCGGCGCCGAGGCCGGGGATCCCGCCTGGTCCGCCGAGGCCTTCACCGCGCGAGCGCAGCGTGTCGAGCGCGGCTTCATCCGCGTCGACGCGGACGAGGTCACCTACCCTGCGCATGTGATCCTGCGCTATCGCCTGGAGCGGGCGATGATCGGCGGCGCGCTTTCGCTTGAAGATCTGCCGGGCGCCTGGTCCGACGGCATGCGCGCGGCGCTCGGCGTGACGCCGCCGAACGATCGGCTGGGCTGTCTGCAGGACATTCACTGGCCGAGCGGCGCCTTCGGCTATTTCCCGACCTACACGCTCGGCGCGATGGCGGCGGCGCAGCTCGCCGAGGCGGCGCGCGCGGCGACGCCGGATTGGGACGAGCGGCTCGCGGCCGGCGATTTCAGCGCCTTGCTCAGCTGGCTTCGGACCCATGTGCACAGCCGCGCGAGCCTTCTCGATAGCGAAGCGATCCTGACCGAGGCGACCGGCGCGCCGCTGCAGGCGGCGCCGTTTCTGCGGCATCTCGAAGCGCGCTACGGCGAGGCCGCCTGACAGCGCCGCGCGCCTTGGGTAAAGTCGCGCCTCGCCGATGCGATGCGAGAAGGGAGCGCCTGTGCCGGACCGAGCCGCGATGACCGCAGCGCCCGGCGCCGGCGCGTTGCTGCGGCTCCGAGAGGCCAGCCGCGGCGGCGATGCGGCCGACATCGCCGCCGCGCGTGTTTTGCTCTTCGGGCTCATCTGCATGATCACCGCGATGCTCGCCGGACCGGCGGCGCGCGGCCATGCGGCGCCCTCCGTCTCAAGCGCAGCGTCCGTGAACGCGGCGGCGGCGCCGCGCGCAACTTGGCTGTGCGGCGCGCCGAGGGCGCCGGGCCTTCTCGGCGTCGAGGCGTGCGATCATTGTCTCGCCTGCGCCGCGGCGACGACGGCGGCGGCGCCCGCCTCCGTCGCGCCGCTTCGCCTGGCGCAGCGCGCCGCGCCGGTCCAGCGCGCCCCTGCGAGCCTCCGCCCAGCAGCCCTCCTCCAGCGCCGCGCCCGCGCGCCGCCGCCGCGCGCCTGAGCGCCGGCCGCGCGCCATTCCGTTGAAACTCCGAGCACGCAAGCGAGGCGACGGCGTCGCCCGCCGCTGCGTGCGCAGCGTATGGATGTGAACTGACGAGGACCCTGATGAAAAACGCTCTTCTCGCCGCTGGCGCGGCGATCATCGCGACCTTCGCCGCCGCGCCCGCAAGCGCGGATGACAAAGCCTCCCATAGCCATGGCGACCATGCTCACGGCGACCATGCCGATGGCGCGCATGAACAAGGCGCGCATGATCATGGCGCGCTTGATCATGGCGCGCAGAAAAGCGCGGATGAGCACGCCGCCGGATCCGCCGCGATCGGCGATTTGACGCTGTCGGGCGCCCATGCGCGCGTCGTCGTGCCGAGCCGCCCCGCCGCCGCCTATCTCGTGATCGAGAACGTCGGCGCCGCGGATCGGCTGATCGGCGTCTCCAGCGAGGCGTTCGGCTACGCCGAACTGCATACGCACAAGATGGAGGGCGACCTAATGCGCATGGTCGAGGTCGAGGCGATCGACATCCCCGCCGGCGGCGCCGCGACCCTGCGCTCGGGCGGCGATCATCTGATGCTGTTTAAGATGAAAGAGCCCCTCGCCGTGGGCGACATGGTTCCATTAACGCTCACATTCGAGAGCGCGGGCGACGTGTCCTTGAACGCGCCGATCCGCCCCATCGCCGAGAGCGGTTCCCCGGAGCATGCGCATGGCCAAATGGGTCATGGCCAGATGGGTCATGGCCAGACGGATCATGGCGAGATGGATCATGGCGCGAAAGCCGCGGATGCGCTGAAAGACGCTGCGAAGGACGCGGTTCAAGGCGTCAGCGGCTATTGAGCGCATTCGCGCCAGGCGCGCGCCCGGTCGGTCTTGGCCGATTGGGCGCCGCGCTTAAAGAAGATTGAAATGCCCGAGCGTCAGATAGGCGCCGACGCCGGCGAACCCGGCGGCGAGCTTTGCGCCCACGCCTTTCGCCATATGCTCCGCGCCCTCGGCCACAGCCATGGCGATTGCGATCACTGCGGCGACGCCTAAGGCGAAACCAGCGAGAAACATCGGGTCTTTCGCGCTCGAAACCTCCAGCGTCATCAACTGACCATGGGCGACGCCGGCCGCCGCCACGGCGATCGCCCCGATATAAGGGCCTGGCCCTTTGCTAAGCGCGCCAAGAACCCCGAGCACGAGAAAGCAGAGCACCGTGATCAGCCAGAGTTCCGGGATCCGGAACCCCTGCGGCGTCGCGCTCGCCGCCGCCACCGTCGCCGCCAGCCCCACCAGCGCGGCGAGCCCGCCTTGCGCCCCGACGCGGCTCGCCAGCAGCCCCATCGCCGCCAAGGCGAGCAAGCTGTAACGCGCGTCGAGCGGCCGATAGAACCCGGCGGCGAGCGCTCCCCCCTCCTGCGCCATATTCCACCCGAGCGCGCCGCAGGCGCTCGCCACCAGCACATACACGAACAACCGCATGACCCGCCCTCGCATCGAACCCGCCTTGCGGCGACATAAAGCATGAAGAGCGCCAAAATGCGAAAGCACCGCGAGAAAAAGCGTTTCGGAGCAAGCATCAACGCCAAGCCTCGGCGCGGCGGCGCGTGATGAGCGCACGCGCTGCGCGGCCGCCGGACGCGACGCACTGTTTCCGCAATCCGCCTTTTTCGCAGCGATCCGCGCAGATACTCTTCGAGGATCAACGCTTCGAATCCAGCGAAGAACGCTGGATCATACCCGCGCGCCGCGCCGCGCGCCTTCAAGCTGGAGCCGTCGCCATGAGCTGGAACCCCGCGCTCGACCCGCATTGCCCGACGGGCGACGAAGTGGAAGCGATCGAGACGCTGATCGTGCCCCGCGCCCGCGATCTCGGCGAGTTCGAGGTGCGCCGCGCCCTGCCCTCCTCCAAACGGCAGATGGTCGGCCCGTTCATTTTCTTCGATCAAATGGGCCCGGTCGAGTTCCTGACCGGCGCAGGCATCGACGTCCGTCCGCATCCGCATATCGGCTTGGCGACGGTCACCTACCTCTATGAGGGCTCGATCTTCCACCGCGACAGCCTCGGCACCGCGGCGGAGATCCATCCAGGCGCAGTCAACTGGATGGTCGCGGGCGCGGGCATCACCCATTCCGAGCGCACAGCGCCCGCAGTGCGGGCGCAGAAGAGCTCGCCGCTTTTCGGCATCCAGACCTGGGTCGCGCTGCCGGAGGCGGAGGAGGAGCGCACGCCCGCCTTCGAGCATCAACCGAAAGAGGCGCTGCCGATGATCGAGGGCGAAGGCAAAAGCGTGCGCCTGATCCTCGGGACCGCCTATGGCGAGCGCGCGCCGGTCAGCACATTTTCGGAAATGGTCTACGCCGATGCGCTGCTGCAGCCAGGCGCGAAGCTGCCGCTTGAGGCGCGGCATGAGGATCGCGCGATCTATGTGGTCTCAGGCGCGGTGTCGGTCGCGGGCGAGCGCTATGAGGCGGGCCGAATGATGGTGTTCCGCCCGGGCGATGAGATCACCATCGAGGCGCTGGAGACGGCGCGGCTGATGTTGCTCGGCGGCGAGACCATGAGCACGCGCTACATCTGGTGGAATTTCGTCGCATCGAGCCAAGAGAAGATCGACGCGGCGAAAGAAGCCTGGCGCCAAGGCGATTGGGAGCATGGGCGCTTTCAGCTGCCGCCCGACGATAAGGACGAGCATATCCCGCTGCCCGAGAAATGAGGGGCGAAGAGGCGCTTGAGACGCGCGGCGTCCCGGCGCGCATCCTGCTGACTGGTGGGACGCTCGACAAGATCCACCATGCTCGGACGGAAAGCCTTCACTTTCCGCCAGACGACGCGAGCCAAGTTCCGCTGATCTGAGAGCGCGGCCGCTGCGCCTACGCCGCAGCGCAGCCGGTGCTGCGGAAGGACAGCCTGGCGTTCGACGACGCGGATCGCGCGGCGATGCTGGCGTCGGCGCGTGCGGCGTCGGCGCGTGCGGCGTCGGCGCGTGCGGCGTCGGCGCGTGCGGCGTCGGCGCGGCGCTTGCTGATCACCCATGGCGCCGGCACGATGGCCGAGACCGCGCGGTTTCTGGACGCGGCGGCGCTGGGGAAGACGATCGTGCTCCCTGGCGCGCTTCGACCCTACTCGCTCTCCGCATCCGACGCCGCCTTCAATCTCACCGGCGCGCTTCTGGCCGCGCAACTGCTCGGGACCGGCGTTTGGGGCGTGATGAACGGACGCGCCATTCCCGCGGCGGCGCTCCAAAAAAGATGTGGCGACCGGGCGGTTCACCGCGTGAGAGCGTTCGGGCGCGAAGGTCCATTCGGCCCAGCGCCGATTGGCGCTCGCTCTCGGCCGCTCGCCCACAAACAGACCGCGGGATCTCGCCAGAATGAACGCCGCTCTGGGCCATCGAGGCCCGACGCGCCGTTCGCGAGCGGGCGGGACCCGCGACGCGCCGACCAACGCGCGCCGCCATCCATGGAGCACGAGGGGGGAGCCGCGCGCGCCGAGGGGCGCGGGGTGGGTGGGCGGGAGCGGCCCTCGGCGCGCGCTTCGCGCGCACCATCGGTGATCAAAGGAAAATGGAGCTACGCCGCCCCGGTCATGAACTCATAAACAGGGTTCGCATCGGCGGCGCGCTCTGCTTCAACCTCGTTGAGGAGGGGCCGCCCTGTCCCCGCGCCGCCGCTATGGGCTGACCGACTTCGAATGGTCGATCATCGAGCCTCTGCTCCCGAACAAGCCGCGGGGCGTCCCTCGCGTCGACGACCGGAAGGTGCTGAACGGCATATACTGGCGGCTGCGCACCGGGGCGCCCTGGGCCGAGATCCCGGAGCGCTACGGTCCGCCGACCACCTGCTACAATCGCTTCGTCCGATGGCGAAAGCTCGGTGTCTGGGATCGGATTTTCGAAGCGATCACAGCTGCTTACGATGGAGAGCTGCAGATGATCGACAGTTCTTCGATCAAGGTTCATCAGCACGCGGCGAACGCTCCAAAAAAGGGGGCGCGCCGCCGGCCGCCGAGGGAGGTGAGCCTGACGCCCGATGCATGGGGCGCTCGCGGGGCGGCCTGACCACCAAGATCCACGCGGTGGTCGACGCCGAAGGACGTCCGATCACGCTCGTGCTGACGCCCGGCCAAGCCCATGACGGGCGCAGCGCCGCGGGTCTGCTGGACACGATCGGTGAAGGCGACATCCTGCTCGCCGACCGGGCCTACGACGCAGATTGGCTCCGCGCCGCCGTGGCCGCGCGGGGCGGATGGGCGAACATCAAGCCGACGCCACACCGAAAACGCGTGCCGAGCTTCAGCCCGCTCCTCGACCGATACCGAAACCGCGCCGAACGCTTTTCAACAAGATCAAAGACTCCCGATCCGGCGCCACACGCTTCGAAGAGCGCGCCGCTACCCAAGTCTGGCTTCGCGATCATGGGTCGGTGTCCTAGCTGTGAGTTCTCGCAACGTTATTCAGCGCTGAGGCGGGGGGCTGCGCGTTGAGGGCGGAAGCCGCTTGGCTGACCTTTGCACCGCTGGCGCTCATCAGCGAACGATGCCGCTCGGCCTGATCGCAGCAAAGCGTCCCGACGGAGTACGTTGTCGGTCATGACGCGTTCGACGCGCACGCCGCGGTCGCGGAACCATCGTAAGGCTCGAACGAGAAAGCCGGTCGCGGAGGCGCGCCTCCCATCGGGCGGGACGTCGACATAGGCGAGGCGTGTGGCGTCGTCGATCGCGACAGGAATGAACTCCCAGCCGACGCCGCCGCTGTTGCTCTGGGCTGTCCGGTCGCCCGTGATGCGGTGGCCGATCCGCGTAAACCGCCCGAACTTCTTGATTTCGACATGGGTAAGCTGGCCCGGGCGCTCGCGCTGATCGCGCCGCGGCGGCTCCTTCGGCTTGAGCGCTTTCAGCCATCCGATCCCCGCTTGCCTCAGCTAGCGGGGATCGGTGGCGCGGGCGAGACGCAGCCGCTCGGCGATCTCGGCGTCGGTCATTCGGAACGCGCGGCGAAGATGCTCGGCGACGGCGCGCAAGTGGTCGGCATGGCTGTTCCCGGGCCGGGCGGCCGCGCTCGCGCGATTTGAGAGCGCCGCGCGCCCGCCCTCCTTCCGGCGCCGGAGCCACTCGTACACGGTGCGGGCGGAGACGCCGAGCGCCGACGCGATCCGCGCGACGGGGCGTCCCTCAGCTTAGCGGGCCACATGAGGTATCGACTGTGGACCGTCGTCCGAGCGTGCTGATGCGGGTCGTTCATCCTTGGGGCCGTGATCTGGAGGTTTGGCGATCACAGCTTCGCGGCTTCAGCCCGGATGAACAACCTGCTGAGACTTCGCAGCTAAGCGCGCCGGCTGAGATAGCTTGGCGCCAGCGGATCGGTCAGCCAGACGCCGTTGGCGGCGCGATAGAAGCTCTGGCCCTCGGACGCGGCGCGGGCCGCCGCGACATGTAGAATCGCCGGAACGCCGTGGCGCGTTCCCACCGCGCGCGCCGTCTCCCAATCCGCCGAAAGATGGACGTGACGGCGGTTTCCCGGCCGCAGGCCCTCGGCCATGATCGCTTTCAGAAAGCGCGTCGCCGTGCCGTGATAAAGCGTCTCCGGCGGCGTGATCGGCGCGAGCGCGAGATCCACGGCGACGGAATGGCCCTGCACCGCGCGAATGCGCGCGCCGCAGGCGGAGATCTCGAAGCGCTTCTTGTTGTTGGTCGCCACGATCTCATCGAGCCGCCCGCGGTCTAGCGAAAGCCGCCGGGGCGCGCCGGCCAACAGCGCGTCGATCTCCGCCCAGCCTTCAGAATCAAGGTTCAAGCCCGCCGTTTGCGGTTGATGGCGCAGAACGAGGCTGAGGAATTTGCTGGCGCGGGTGAGGGGATCGTCTTTCGGCATGCCGCCGAGATGGGCGGGCGGCGCTGGAGGCGCAAGGCGTAGCGCGCGGCTTATGGCTGGCGGGCGGGTGGATCCGATGCGTTCGTCACGCAATCTTCGTGCGGCGCCTCGAACAGAAACACGTCCGAGTCTTCCTGGGTCATTAGAGCGGATCGGGTCCGTTTTGTGACGAACCGGATCATGATCGGCATGTCCGGCGTCATATGCCGCCGCCGATAGCTGAAATACTCGCACAACGCCTTCGCGTGCTCAGCGTCTTTTTCCGATTTCGGCTGCTGCGCTTCCACCGAATAGGTGCGCGCCCTAACGCCCTTCGACATCAAGAGGAAATCTGAGACCCGGAGCATCGCAAAGCGCGCTCCGCCGTGCAGCTGAACCTCCGCGGCCTCGCCCTTGACCACCATCGTCACGCTCTTGGCGCTGTCTTCGGGGCGCGCTGGCTCACAGTCCGCGCCAGCGATGCGATAGGCGAGCCCATAGCGCCGTCGGTGCGGCGCGCTCTCCGGCGTTTGATCAAACATGAGGACGCCGATGATCGTCTCCTCGATCTCCGGATAATAGGCCGCGAGGAGCGATGTCAGCGCGCCGCTTAGGGCGGCGCAGAGCGCGCGGCCGTCGATCTCCAAGTCATGATGCTTCGCAGTTTCTCGGCCCGCCGCACCAAAAGCGCGGTCATGCGAGGCGCGGATCGCGAGGAGCGGATAGACCCGATCGCGAAAGAGGATCACTTCGACGCCTTCGAGCGTCATGCGCGCGCCGCGCGGGCTCGTGACGACCGCGCCGCGCGCGGCGCCGGCCTGCGCGAGCGCCGTATCCGGGATTTCCCAATGGCCGTTATGGTCGTCGCGCTGGAACGGGTCGGGCCCTTCCTCCGCCGCCGCAACAAAGCTCATACCGCCAAGATGAGAAAGCGCGGCGACGATTGCGATGCGCGCCAATCGGTCGATCATCGCTGCCTCCGCTCAGGCGCGACGCCATGTCCCGCGGCCAAGTCCCGCGGCCAAGCGTTCCCGCCCCGCCTCGCATTCAATCCGTCGTCCAAGCGCCCGGCGCGCGGCCATCAGGTCGATCGCCGCGCGGCGCCGCGCCCCATACTTGCGGTGCGCTTGGAAAACCGCCAATGAACCAGTCGACCCAACGCGCGCGCGGCCGCAATCCGCGCCGCTTTGATGAACAAAGCACTTTGGAGACCCGTTCATGTCCGCGGACAGCGCCGCCCCTCGCACCCTCTATGACAAGATTTGGGACGCTCACCTGGTGGATGAGCAGCCGGACGGAACCTGTCTGCTCTATATCGATCGGCATCTCGTGCATGAAGTGACCTCGCCGCAGGCCTTCGAAGGGTTGCGGCTGGCGGGGCGCAAGGTGCGGCGGCCGGAGGCGACGCTCGCGGTGCCGGATCACAACGTGCCGACCAGCGCGGACCGGCTTGAAGAGATCAAGGATGAGGAGAGCCGGATCCAGGTGGACGCGCTGCGCCAAAACGCGGCGGATTTCGGCGTTCCTTATTTCGACGTCAACGATGTGCGCCAGGGCATCGTCCATATCATCGGGCCCGAGCAGGGCCTCACCCAGCCAGGCATGACCATCGTTTGCGGCGACAGCCACACCGCGACCCATGGCGCGTTCGGCGCGCTCGCCCATGGCATCGGCACGTCCGAGGTCGAGCATGTGCTGGCGACGCAGACGCTGATCCAATCGAAATCGAAGAACATGAAGGTCGAGGTGACGGGCGCGCTGCCCGTCGGCGTGACGGCCAAGGACATCACGCTCTCGATCATCGGCGAGACCGGCGCGGCGGGCGGCAATGGGCATGTGATCGAATATTGCGGCGAGGCGATCGAGGCGCTGACCATGGAAGGGCGGATGACCGTCTGCAACATGGCGATCGAGGGCGGGGCCCGCGCCGGCCTAATCGCGCCGGATGCGAAGACCTTCGCCTATGTCAAAGGTCGGCCGATGGCGCCGAAAGGCGGCCTTTGGGAGATGGCGCTCGCCTATTGGGAGACGCTGACCTCCGATCCGGGCGCGCATTACGACAAGATCGTCAGCTTACGCGCGGAGGAGATCGCGCCGGTCGTCACCTGGGGCACGAGCCCGGAGGATGTGCTGCCGATCACCGGCGCGGTGCCGCATCCCGAGAGCTTTGAGAATGCGGCGAAGCAGGCCGCAGCGCGCCGCTCGCTCGACTATATGGGGCTTGAGCCAGGCGCGCAGCTGCAAGAGATCGAGATCGACACGGTCTTCATCGGCTCGTGCACCAATGGGCGGATCGAGGATCTGCGCGAAGTCGCGAAAGTGATGGAGGGCCGCAAGGTCAAGGACGGGCTGCGGGCGATGATTGTGCCGGGTTCTGGATTGGTGCGCGCTCAGGCGGAGGAGGAGGGCATCGCCCAGAAGCTGATCGAAGCGGGCTTCGATTGGCGCTTTTCGGGCTGCTCCATGTGCCTCGGCATGAACCCCGACCAGCTCAGCCCAGGAGAGCGCTGCGCCTCGACCTCCAACCGGAATTTCGAAGGCCGGCAGGGCCGCGGCGGGCGCACGCATCTGATGTCGCCGGCGATGGCCGCGGCCGCCGCGGTGACCGGGCGGCTGACGGATGTGCGCGATCTCTAGCGGCGAAGAGGCGGTTCGCCGCGTCGTTTTTCGGGCGCGGCGTCACCCGTCTTGCGGCGCGCCGCTCAACGCTTTGTCGAGGTAATCCCGCCCGAGCGCGACGATCGGGCGGGCGCGCGTCAACTTCGACGGCGCGACGCCGATCAGCCCTTCCTCGACGATCCCTTCAGCGCAGGCTTTGAGCCCGAGCGCCGGGAAATGCACGCCGAGATCGTCGCCGACATCCGGCGCTAACACAAAGGCGCCGTCCACCGGGTCAAGCCGCGTCTTCTTGCGGTGATGCGGCGACAGCGTCTCTGCGTAATGCAGCATCGTCAGGCGGTTGAAGCCGACGCCGATCAGCAGAAACTTGGCGTCCCATTCATGGAGCAGCTCAAAGGGCGTCTCGCGGCCGGTCGCCCAAGGGATCGAATGCGCCGCCGTCAGCGCCTCCGCCTGCGGGCCGAAGGCGGTGATCGAGGTGGTCGGATGCGGGCTGCGCCGCACGCCGCTCCGGCGGCGGAAGGTCTCGGGGATCAGGCCCATCGTCGTGGGCGTCGCGCCGATTTCGAAAGGCGGGGTGAGCGCGGCCGCTTCGGCCAGCACCTGTTCCGGCGCCTCCGTGACGTGACCAGGCAGGTCGATGCTGTCGCGGAAGGCCGGCATGACGAGCGTGCCGTCTGGCCCGAGCGCGCCCAGCAATGCGTCTATCACCGTGTCCGCGCCGCCCTCGACCGGGCCGATGGCCGACAGAGAGCTGTGGACCATCAGCACATCGCCCGCTGCGACGCCCAGCGCGGCGAGATCGGCGACCAGCGCCGCTTTGTCGAACCCGATTTGCGGCTCTTTGGCGTTCATGTCCGGAACTCCGGGTCTTCCTCGTCCAGAATGGCGCGCATCGCTTCGAAATGGCGCGGGCCCTCCGTCGGTTCGACGCCGAGCCAATCCTGCGCCGTGCTCTCGGCGACTGCGTCGGACAGCGGGTTCAGCGGCCGGCCGGTCGCATAGGCGGTGATCACGGTGCGGGCGGCGCGCTCGAAATAGTAGAGCCTGTCGAAGGCGATACCGACCGTGTCGGCGCAGACGAGAACGCCGTGATTGCCCATCAGGAGGATCGATTTGTCGCCAAGCTGTTTGGCGCAGCGTTCGCCCTCATCGCCGAAGGCCATGCCTTCATAGCCGGCGTCGAAGGCGACGCGGTTGAAGAAGCGCGCGCAGTTCTGATCGAGCGGCGGCAGGCTCGGATCGGCGAGCGTGGAGAGCGCGGTGGCGTAATGGGAGTGGACATGCAGCGCGCAACGCGCATGCGGCGCGGTGCGATGCACGCCGCCATGCAGACCGAAGGCGGTCGCCTCCGGCGCGGCCTCGCGCGTCAGCACATCGGGATCATCGGCGTCGACCAACAGGAGTTCGCTGGCGCGGATGCGGCTGAAATGGCGGAGCGCCGGGTTGATCAGGAACTTCCGTCCATCCTCCGAGACAGACAGGCTGAAATGGTTTGAGACGCCTTCATGCCAGTTATTGCGATAGGCGAGGCGAAAGGCGCAGGCGAGGTCGACGCGTTCAGCCCAAAAAGGGTCGGCCTTCGCCGCGGGATGCTCGATCACAGTGCTCATCGGCGTCTCCAATCAGAGGGATGCGCGGCTGAGGCTGCCTTAGAGGCGCCGCGGCGCGCAAGCGAGCGCGGTCTTTGGCGGCGCGGTTTAGGCGGCCGGCTGAAGAAAAAGCGCGGCGCCGGTGGGGTCGCCGTCGACGAGCAACCCGCGGCTTTCGCTGATGATCGAGCCGCCTGCGGAGAGGATCGCAGCGCGCGCCGCGTCGAGCGCGTGGACGGCGAACGGCGCCGCCCAGTATTCTTCGCGCCCGCGGATGGCCTCGCCGGCCTCGATGAGGCGCGCGACCTTGCGCCGCGACCAAGCGTCTTCGGCGAAAAGACGGTAGCTGGAGACGCTGTCGCTGCTTCCGTTTGCATCGAGCGCCGCGCGCCAGCCGAACAGCGCTTGGTGAAAGGGCGCGACGGACGCCTTTTCCGAAACGTAAAGCGCGTGGCCCGCCGGCTCGCCATGGCGCGGGCGGCGCGGCGGCGGTGAGAGGCCCGCGCCGACGATCACGGTGAAGCCTCCGCCGAGCGGGTCGCGGATCAGGGCGAACGCGCCGCCGCCGGGCGCGGGGAGCGGTCCGAGCTCGACGCGTCCGCCGAGCGGTTGGGCGGCCAAGGCCGTCTCCGCGGCGGAGCGCACCGCGATGTAGCTCATCCAAAAAAAGCGGGCATGCGCAGCGCCTGGCATCTGGCCGGCGTCTCGATTAGCGCGCCGACTGGATCTCCATGCGCCAGAGCGATTTCGTAAGCCGCGCCGTTTGAGTCGGTTTCCGCTGTGAAGCGCCAGCCGAAAAGCCGCGCATAGAACCGCTTCGCGGCGTCGGGATCAGGCGTCGACAAATCGCGCCACACGAAATCGCCGATCATGGCGCGTCTCCTCTCGTCGCCGAAGGCGCGGCGCCGCGTCGCAGGCGGACGCGCCTGTTATCGACCGAAGCGATCGCGTACGACCTGAAGCGGTGCGACAGTCTGCATTTGCAACCACCTGCGCGAGAGCCAGCGCGCAAGAAAGAGACGTGACGATATGAACCTCATGGAATTGCTGTCGAACGCGGCCGATGGCCAAGGCCTCGACGCCTTGGCGCGCAAGCATGGCGCGACGCCCGAACAAGCCGCAGCGGTCGCGAAATCCGCTCTGCCGGCGCTCTCATCCGGACTGAAGCGTTCAGCCGCGTCGCCGGACGGTCTTTATCAGCTCGCGGCGATGTTCCGCGACAATGACGCGGCGGAGGTGGCGAGCGCGCCGGAGGCGAACCCGAAGGACGCCGAGGCGAAGGGTCAGGCGTTTATGGACAAGCTGTTCGGCGAGGCGCGGCCGGATATCGAGCGCGAGCTGGCCTCGGACGGCGCGCGGAAATCGGGTCTCGACAGCGGAACGGTCGGCGCGATGCTGCCGGTGATCGCCTCGATGGTGCTGGGCATGTTCCAGAAGAGCGAGACGGAAGATTCGGGCGGGCTCGGCTCGATGGTCAATGCGGTGCTGCAAAGCGGCGAGAGCGGCGGCGACGCCAGCGCGGGCGGGATCTCCGGCGCGCTGGGCGGGCTTCTGGGCGGCGCGCAAGCATCCTCGAGCGGCGGCGGCATTGGCGGCATGCTCGGCGGGCTGCTCGGCGGCGGTCAGGGCGCCTCGAGCGAGGGGCTCAGCCCGCTCATGGCGATGTTCGACGCGGATGGCGACGGCTCTGTGGCGGATGATCTGCTCGATCGGTTCATGAAGCGCTGACTCCGCCGCGACTTGGCGGCGCGAGAAACTGTTTGCATGCGCAGAAGGATGGGTCGAAGACGCATCGGCCCAGGCCGAATATGGCGAAGCTTGGAAGCGGCGCCGACGGTTCGGCCGTGTTTATGAAGGAGACGCGCCATG
The DNA here is from genome assembly GCA_038530925.1 of Pseudomonadota bacterium. Classification (GTDB taxonomy): domain Bacteria; phylum Pseudomonadota; class Alphaproteobacteria; order Rhodobacterales; family Rhodobacteraceae; genus JALEGB01. The sequence continues at coordinate 10,101 of JBCBCG010000002.1, read as the reverse complement.
GGCGTTTTTGATTTCGTGAAATCCGCCGGCGAGATGCTATTCGGCAAAGACGAGGATCCGAAGGCGGAGGCGGTGAAGGAAGAGCTTGAGAAGCACGCGCTCGATGTCGAGGGCGTGGAGATCGAGGTCGAGGGCGACACGGTGAAGATCAAGGGCTCCGCCGCCAGCCAAGAGGCGCGGGAGAAGGCGATCCTTGCGGTCGGCAACATCGCTGGCGTCGCGAAAGTGGAGGATGCGCTGGAGACCGCGGAGGCGGGCGCGGAGGCGGTGTTCCACACGGTGGAGAAAGGCGACACGCTGTGGGCGATCGCGACGGCGCATCTCGGCGATGGGAACAAATATCCCGAGATCTTCGAGGCGAATAAGCCGATGCTGACGCATCCGGATAAAATCTATCCCGGCCAGGTGCTGCGCATTCCCAGAGCCTGAGGCGCATCGGCGCGAAACGGCCTGACGCGCATCAGCGCAGACACGCCTTACAAACACGACCTTACAAGTTCGGCGTTCAAAGTACGGCGTTACAAACATGAATGGCTCGGACGCCTGCGCGCCCGAGCCATTTTTGGTTCTGTCCGCTCCTATCCGCGCGTCAGCTTCGCCTCGCTGACGCGCGCGCTTTCAGCGCCGGAAGCGCCGGCCGCCGCGGAACCCGCGTCCGCGTCTGAAATCGCGGCGGAAGGCCCGGCGACGCTGGAAGCCGCGCCCTTCGCGGAAGCCGCGGCGAAAGACGCGCCGATCGCGGAAGCCGCGCCGGAACGCCCGGCCGCGCCGAAAGTCGCGCCGAAACGCGCGCCGCGGAGCATAGTAGCCGCGCGGCCCATAGAAGCGCCGAGGGCCGTAAAAGCCGCGCCGGTAATAGTGGCGCGGACCGTAATAGCGATAGCGCGGCCCGTAGACATAGCGCGGACCCACATAGACCCGCCTGTCGTAGTAGCCGTCATTGGCCGAGGCGACCGCCGCGCCGAGCGCGAAGCCTAAGATCGCGCCGCCGACGATGGCCGCGCCGTCTCCATGGCGATGATGATGCGCCGAGGCTGGCGCATGGCTCGCCGCGACCGCGCTGAACGCGATCACGGCGATGGCGAGCGCGCCGCCAAACGCGCTCTTGAAACGTCTCCACATTCTGTTCCGCCTCCTGATGCGAGCGCCCCGCTCCATCGCCACATTTCGCCCCGAATCTCGCCTGGAATGTGGCGAGCGTGAAGATTTTTGGAATTCTTCATCGTTCAGCCTCATGGCGAAACGTCGCGCCATGGCCGGCCCAAGCGCGCGGATCACGCTTGCCGCTCGGCGCATCGAAGCGATAGGCCTCTGACCAAACGGGCGATCCGCGCCGCGGAACCGCGCAAGACGACGGGCATCCTGAAGAGAAGAGCGCCTCATGCAAAAATTCACGACCCTCACCGGCGTCGCCGCGCCGCTGCCGCTGATGAATGTCGACACGGACATGATCATCCCCAAACAGTTCCTGAAGACGATCAAGCGCACCGGGCTGGGCGTGCATCTGTTCTCGGAGATGCGCTATGATGATGCGGGCGCGGAGAAGCCGGAGTTCGTGCTGAACCAACCGGCCTATCGCAACGCTTCGATCCTGGTGTCGGGTGAGAATTTCGGCTGCGGCTCGAGCCGGGAGCACGCGCCATGGGCGATCATGGATTTCGGCATCCGCTGCGTGATCGCGCCGTCCTTCGCGGACATCTTCTACAACAACTGCTTCAAGAACGGCGTTCTGCCGATCGCGCTGCCGCAGGAAGAGATCGACAAGCTGCTCGACGACGCCGGGCGCGGCGCGAATGCGAGGCTGACGGTGGATCTCGAGGCGCAAGAGATCCGCGGGCCGGATGGCGGCGTGATCGCCTTCGACGTCGATCCCTTCCGCAAGCGCTGCCTGCTCGAAGGTCTGGATGATGTGGGCCTGACCATGCAGAAGGTCGCCGCGATCGACGCCTTCGAAGCTGAAGCGGCGGCGACGCGGCCGTGGCTCTTTCAAAGCGGAGACGCCGCGTGAGACAGGCGGCCGCGGCGCGGGCGCTCGTCGCAGCGGCGCTGCTCCTCGCTATCGCGGCGTCGCCGCCGCGCGCTGAGGCGGCGGAAGCGGAGAAGGCCGAGGGCGCCTTCCGGGTCGCGGTTTTCAACGTTTCTCTGGCGCGCGGCCGGGCGGGCGCGTTGATCGACGAGCTGCGCCAGGCGCCGGCGGCGCGCGCCAGCGCTCAGATCGCGCAGGGCATGGATGTGCTGCGCAGCGTGCGCCCGGATGCGGTGCTGCTGCTGGAGCTCGATTACGATCCCGCCGGGGAGGCGCTGGCGCTTTATGAGCGGGAGCTGGCGCAGCCGAGCGCGGCCGGGCCGGGGCTCGTCTACGCCCATCGGTTTCAGGCGCCGGTGAACGCCGGGCTGCCGAGCGGCTTTGATCTCGACGGCGACGGCGAGCGAAGGGGACCGGCGGACGCGCAAGGATGGGGCGTCTTCGAGGGGCAGTTCGGGATGGCGCTGCTCTCGGCGGCGCCGATCGACGTCGCGGCGAGCCGGACCTTCGCCGCGCTGCTCTGGTCGGCGGCGCCGAACGCCGCGCCGCCGCGGCGCGTGGATGGCGAGCCCTATTATGCGGCGGAGGCGTGGGCGGCGCTTCGGCTCTCCTCAAAGAGCCATTGGGACGTGGCGCTGCAGGTTCCGTCTGCGACGGGCGCGGCGCGGGCGCTGCATCTCTTGGCCAGCCATCCGACGCCGCCGGTGTTCGATGGGCCGGAAGATCGCAATGGGCTGCGCAACGCTGCGGAGATCGAGTTTTGGCGCGACTACGTTGAGGGCGGCGCGGCCGCGGCCTGGATCGCCGATGATCAAGGCCGCGCCGGCGGGCTCGCGGACGGCGCTTCCTTCGTGCTTCTCGGCGATCTCAATCTGGATCCCGAAGACGGGCAAGGGCGGCGCGAGGCGGTGCGCGCGCTGCTGACCCATCCGCGGCTTCGCGATCCTGCGCCGGAAAGCGCCGGCGCCGCCGCGGCCTCAGCGCGCCAAGGCGGCGTCAACGCGGCGCATCGCGGACCGGCGGCGCGGGACACCGCCGAGTGGCGAGACGAGCCGCCGCGCGGGCCGGGCAACCTTCGCGTCGATTACGCGCTGCCCTCCTCCGATCTGACGGTGCTGGGCGCAGGCGTTTTCTGGCCAGCGCCGGACGAGCCGGGCGGAGGGCTGATGGGCGCCCTTCTTCAAGAGGGACGGCGCTGGGACGCCGGCGCCTCCGATCATCGGCTGGTCTGGGTCGATCTTGATCTGAGCGTCGCCAGCCAGAGCGACTAACCACAACGAACAAGCATGCGAATTCAGGGAGACGGGCGATGAAGCTCCTCATTCTAGCGGGCGACGGCATCGGGCCGGAGGTGATGGCGGAAGTGAAGCGGGTGATCGCCTGGTTCACGGAGGCCAAGGGGCTCGGTTTCACCATTGAGGAGAATCTTGTCGGCGGCGCCGCGTATGACGCGCATGGCGCGCCGCTCTCCGATGCGACGATGGCGAAGGCGCAAGGCGCGGATGCGGTGCTGCTCGGCGCTGTGGGCGGGCCGAAATGGGATGATCTCGATTTCTCGCTGAAGCCCGAACGCGGCCTGCTGCGTCTGCGCAAGGAGATGGCGCTTTTCGCTAATCTCAGGCCGGCGATCTGCTTTGACGCGCTCGCCGAGGACAGCACGCTGAAGCGCGAGGTGGTCGCGGGGCTCGATCTTCTGATCGTCCGGGAGCTGACCGGCGGCGTCTATTTCGGCGAGCCGCGCGGGATCGAGACGCTGCCGGACGGCCAGCGCCGCGGGATCAACACCCAAGTCTACACCACCGAGGAGATCCGCCGCGTCGCCCGCGTCGCCTTCGACATGGCCCAGAAGCGCGCCGGGCGCGTTTGCTCGATGGAGAAAGCCAATGTGATGGAATCCGGCGTGCTCTGGCGCGAGGAGGTGATCCATGTGCGCGAGAGCGAATATCCCGGCGTCGAGCTGAGCCACATGTATGCGGATAATGGCGCGATGCAGCTGGTGCGCGCGCCGAAGCAGTTCGACGTGATCGTCACGGACAATCTTTTCGGCGATCTCTTGAGCGATTGCGCCGCGATGCTGACCGGCTCGCTCGGCATGCTGCCCTCCGCCTCGCTCGGCGCGAAGCCGGCGGATGGCCGGCCGAAAGCGCTTTACGAGCCGGTGCACGGCTCCGCGCCGGACATCGCCGGCCAGGGGCTCGCCAACCCGCTCGCCTCGATCCTCTCCTTCGCCATGGCGCTGCGCTACAGCTTCGATCTCGGCGCGGAGGCGGATCTCTTGGAAGGCGCGGTGACGAAGGTGCTCGACGCCGGCGTGCGCACCGCCGACATCGCTCAAGGGCGCGAGAGCGTCTCCACGAGCGGCATGGGCGATGCGGTTCTAGCGGCGCTGGCGGAAGGCTGAGATCGGTCTGATCGGCGCGCCCGACGGGGCGCCGATCTCTTCATGGCGATCCGCGGGGTCTAGCTGCAAGGGCCGGTCAGCTTTCCGCTCATCTCGAAGGTGGAGTTGACGGTCATGCCGTCAGCGACGCCGTTCAGGGCCAGCGAACCGGTTCCGGATCGGCGATCTTCGGCGACCTCGAAGCTGTAATCGCCAGCCATCCGCATGCCGTCGGCGACGCAGCTGATGGTCGTGGACATGGTGAGCCCCGCGAAGACGATCTCGCCATATTCGCACTCGCCGCCGCCATCACGCATCTCGCGGAGCATGCGCTCGGGCGTGATCTCGGCTTTCTCCGGGGTGATGCACTCATTGTCGGTGGTGGTGCGCGCCGGCATCGCCATGGAGGCGCCGTTCGGCAGAGTCGCGGTTCCGGCCATAGTGTTCTCGAACGCCCAGAGCCCTGGCTCGATGCGGATCGATTGCTCCTCCGCCGGATCCGCCTGCGCGGCGCTTGCGAACAGCGCCGTCGCGGCGACGCATATTGCGAAAACTCTCATTCTTCCCCTCCATTCGTCTGAAATCGGGCGCAGCCGCCGGGGCGGCGCTAATCGAGCCGCTCCACCAGTTCCACGCGCCGGTTCAGTTGGCGGCCGGCTTCGTTTTGGTTGGAAGCGAGCGGCGCGGCCGGGCCGACGCCGATGGGCTGCAGCCGCGTGACGTCGACGCCGTATTCCGCGCCGAGCACCGCGATGATCGAGGCGGCGCGCGCTTCGGAGAGGCGCATATTCTCCTGAAAGCCGCCCGTGTCGCTGGTGTGGCCGACGATGTAGAAGCGGCCGCTCCTCTCGCGAAGCACCGCCGCGATCGTCTCGATCGAACTGCGCGAGGATGGCCTGAGCACCGAGCTGTTGACGTCGAACTGCACGCCGTAAAGCACGGCGCGCCCTTCGGTCTCAATCGTCCTCGAAAGGCTCTCCTCCGTGAGAGAGACGTTGTCGTCCGCCATCACCGCGCGAGATACCTGTTCAATCAAGTAATGGTTCCGCGTATCCTCCATCGTCAGCGCGAAATGGATCTCCTCCGTTTCGGTGACGCGGCGGGCGGCGAGATAATGGGCGGGAAAGGCGTAGACGCGCTGCAGCGACGTGGTGAGGTTCGAGGCGTCGGGCGCGCGCTGGTAATCGCGCGCGCCATTGATGTCTTCAAGGTCGCGGACCCACTCGCGCAGGCCGACTTCGTCCGTCGGCGCGCCGCCGCGCGCGATGCGCCGCGAGAACAAGATCTCAAACCCCTCGCGCGTCAGCGCTTGTTCAAAGCTGCGCGCGACCTCCAGGACGCTGGCGTCTTCGGGCGCGGTGAGAACCATGGCGCGCACCGCGCCCTCGGCGGCGGCGCGGGCGTGACCCGCCGCTTCGGCGTCGACAAGCACGGTGATCTGATCGAAATCCGCCGCGTATCGTCCAACATTCGCGCTGCCGGCGAAGGGCTCTACCACCGTCATCGTTTGCGCGAAGGCGCTGAGCGGCGCACAGAGCGTCGAGGCGCAGAGCGTCGCGGCGAAGACGATCGCCGCCTTCAGGGGGGAGCGCTTCATTCTGATCCTCTGAATTTCTTTCGGTCGGAGATGCGACGACGTCCCGGCGCACCGGCTCAGACGCCGGCTTGTGACCGGCGCAATGCGTTCCGAATGGGGCGCCGGGACGGCGGTGAGCGCTTTGCGGCGGGGCGTGGGGACGGCGCCGCAAGGCCGCGCGCAGCGCGATCGCAGCGGCGCGGAGGGCTCACCGAAAGGTCCGGTGCTCCAGCGTCAGCTGGCCGCGGCCGCGGATCGGCGCTTTGAGAACGCGCAGCGCCGCCATGCGGCCTTCGCCGGTGCGGATGCAGAAATAGCGACCCGGCCGCAGACGGTGCATCAGCACGCCGCGCTCGGAGAATTGCGCCTTGCGGCAGCTCGCCTCGTCGGGGCTGCGATCGCCGCGCAGGCCGATCAGCGCGCCGGGTCGCGGGACCAGCGCCTCTTTGTCGGCGCTGATGCGAACGCGGGCGATGTCGGCGGTCTCGATCACGCCGAGCCTTCCACGATCAAGGTCGAACACATCGCCTTGCCGCAGCGTCGCCACGCCTTGGACCACCGGCCCGGCCGCCGCCGGCGCGCCGAGGACGCTGAGCAGCATCGCCGCGGCGCACAGTCTCGTCAGCGCCCCGCGCGCGTCGCTCCGCCGCCTGATCGCCCCTCTCACCGCGCCTTCCTCCTGCAGTCTCAGCGGAAGCTCTGTCCCGCGCCTCGTCGAGATCGAACCGGCGCGATCGGGCCGCCGCAACCCGCAACCGCGCGCCGAGGCCTCGCCTATGGTGAACCGCGTCAGCCATGCGACAGCCGAGCCGAAGCGCGAAACCATTGCGTCAACGCGCCTTTGTTAGAAAGGGATGCGGCGCCGGCGCTTTGCGCTTAACAAGACGCCGAACATCATCGGAGCAAGGACGCAATGGGGTATCGAGTCGTCGTCGTCGGCGCGACCGGCAATGTCGGGCGCGAAATGCTGAACATTCTCGCAGAGCGCGAGTTTCCCGTGGATGAGCTCGCGGCGCTCGCCTCGCGAAAATCCATCGGCTCGGAAGTGACGTTCGGCGACGAGATCCTCGCGACGCAAGACCTCGACGCGTTCGATTTCACAGGCTGGGACATCGCGCTGTTCGCGATCGGGTCGGGCGCGACCAAGACCTATGCGCCGCGGGCGGCGAAGGCGGGCTGCGTCGTGATCGATAACAGCTCGCTCTATCGCTACGATCCGGATGTGCCGCTGATCGTGCCGGAGGTGAACCCAGAGGCGGTGACCGGCTACGCCAAGCGCAACATCATCGCCAACCCTAACTGCTCGACCGCGCAAATGGTGGTGGCTTTAAAGCCGATCCATGATCGGGCGCGGATCAAGCGCGTGGTGGTTTCGACCTATCAATCCGTGTCCGGCGCGGGCAAGGACGCGATGGACGAGCTTTGGAACCAAACCAAGGGCGTGTTCGTGACCGACGCGCCCGAGCCGCAGCACTTCACCAAGCAGATCGCCTTCAACGTCATTCCGCATATCGACAGCTTCATGGATGACGGCTCGACGCGCGAAGAATGGAAGATGGTCGCCGAGACCAAGAAGATCATCGATACGTCGATCAAAGTGACGGCGACATGCGTGCGCGTGCCGGTGTTCGTCGGCCATTCCGAAGCGGTCAATCTGGAGCTGGAGGAGGAGCTGAGCGCGGAGGAGGCGCGGGCGATCCTGCGTGAGGCGCCGGGCGTGCTGGTGATCGATAAGCGCGAGGATGGCGGTTACGTCACGCCGGTTGAATGCGTCGGCGATTTCGCGACCTTCATCAGCCGCATCCGAGAGGATCCGACGATCGAGAACGGGCTCAATCTTTGGGTCGTATCCGACAATCTGCGCAAAGGCGCGGCGCTGAACGCGGTGCAGATCGCCGAGTTGCTCGGCCAACGCTGCCTGAAGAAAGGCTGATCGCAGAGGCATGGCGTCGGCGAGCGAGCAGGCGGGGGAGATCGAGGCGCTCACGTCGCCGCTTCTCACCGCGCCGCATGGGTTCTTCACGCGGCGCGGCGGCGTCTCCACAGGGATATACGCCAGCCTCAATTGCGGCTTCGGCGCGAAAGACGATCAGGCGGCGCAGGTGGCGGAGAACCGCCGCCGCGCCGCCGCGGCGCTTGGCGCAGCGCCGGAGCGGCTGGTGACGGCCTATCAGATCCATTCCGCCGACGCGGTGGCCGTCGCCGCGCCCTGGACGCCGGAGACGGCGCCCAAAGCCGACGGTCTCGCCACCGCGGCGCCCGGGATCGCGCTCGGCGCGCTCAGCGCGGATTGCGCGCCGGTTTTGCTCGAGGATGCGGGCGCGGGCGTCGTCGGCGCCTGCCATTCGGGTTGGCGCGGCGCGCTGGACGGCGTGATCGAAGCGACGCTCGCGGCGATGGAGCGCCTCGGCGCTGCGCGCAGCCGGATCCGCGCCGCGGTCGGACCCTGCATCGGCCCGGAGGCCTATGAGGTCGGTCCCGAGTTCCGTGAACGGTTTTTGGCGGCGAACACAGGGCATGACCGCTTCTTCCGCGCAGCGGCTGATGAGGCCGCGCGCGCAATGGGCAAAGCGCGCTTCGATCTGCCCGGCTTCGTCGTCGCCGCGCTGAGGCGCGGCGGCGTCGCCGAGGCGGCGTGGATCGGCCGCTGCACCTACGCCGAAGAGGCGCTCTTCTTCTCCAACCGCCGCGCCGTGCATCGCGGCGACGGCGATTACGGCCGCCTCCTTTCCGCGATCCGCGCGCCCGATCCGTGAAGGCGTGATCGCTCTGACGGTTGCGCCTCAGGACGCCTCTGTGAGACCGTCTCCGCGGGCGAGGCGATAGGAGAAACGCGGTGGCGGAGCCGATCAAGCTCGATGGGCGGCATGTCCATTTCACAGCGGAGGAGTTTGGCGGGCGGCTGGCGCGGCTGCGCGCGGCGATGGCGGCAGAGGGGCTCGACGGCATGCTCCTGTTCGCGCCGGAGACGCAGTACTGGCTGACAGGCTACGACACCTTCGGCTTTTGCTTCTTCCAGTGTTTGGTGCTGCCGCTGGAGGGCGCGCCGGTGCTGCTGACGCGTTCGGCGGACCGGCTTCAAGCGCTCTTCACCTCTTGGCTAGAGGATGTGCGCGTCTGGAAAGACGGCGCGGGCGCCGATCCAACGCAGGACCTCAAGGCGATCTTGGCGGAGACGGGCCTGCTCACCGCGCGGCTCGGCGTCGAATTCGACACCCATGGGCTGACGGCGGCGAATGGGCGGCGGCTGGAGGCGACGCTTGGCGCGGAGGCGCGGCTCGAGGACGCCTCGCCTCTGGTTCCAGCGCTGCGGCTGACGAAAAGCCCAGCGGAGATCGCGATGGTGCGGCGCGCGGCGGCGATCGGCGACGAGGCCTACCGCGCCGCGCGGGCGGAGATACGGCCGGGCGCGGATGAAGCGGCGATCCTCGCCGCGCTTCAGGGCGCCGTCTTCGCCGCTGGCGGCGATTTTCCGGCCAATGAGGTGATCATCGGCTCCGGCCCAGCGGCGGAAGGCGGCGACGGGCGGCCGACCGGCGCGCTGCTCTGCCGCTACTTTACGGGTCGGCGCGCGCTGTCGGCCGAGGATCAGATCACGCTCGAATGGGCGGGCGTCTGGCGGCGCTATCACGCGGCGCTGATGCGCACTGTTCCAGTGGGCGCGGCGCGGCCGGAGCATGTCTCGATGCACGCCGCCGCCGAGGACGCGCTTCTGGCTTGCGAGGCGGCGCTGCGTCCGGGCCGCACCATGGGCGAGGTTTTCGCCGCGCATGAGGCGGCGTTCGAGCGGGCCGGGCTCGGCCATGCGCGGCTCAACGCCTGCGGTTACGCGCTCGGCGCGCGCTATACGCCGTCCTGGATGGAGCCGCAGATGTTCCACGCCGGCGCGCCGACGGTGATCGGGCCGGATATGGTGTTCTTTCTCCATATGATCTTGATGGACGCTCGCAGCGGCGCCGCGATGTGCCTCGGCCGCACTTCGCTGGTGACCGAAAGCGGCGCGGAGCCGCTCTCGAGCCTGCCGCTCGCTCTCGACGTCGCGCCGTGAGACGGCTGCTTTCGCCGGGATGCGCGCTCGGCGCCGGTTTGCTTCTGGCGGGCTGCAGCGCCGGCGCGCCG
>JBCBCG010000001.1:0-52075 GCA_038530925.1 Pseudomonadota bacterium | reverse complement strand
GTTTGAGCGAGGGGCCGCCCTCGAAGGGTCTGGGCGCGACGCGCGGGCGTCCCGTAACGCTGACGGATCTTTCTGGAGAAGAGGCCGCGGCGCCGCGGCGCGTCTTTGGGATCAGCGAGTTCGACCGGGTGCTCGGCGGCGGGCTGACGGCGGGTTCGGCGATCCTGGTGGGCGGCGATCCTGGCATCGGCAAGTCGACGTTGCTGCTGCAAGCGGCGGCGGCGCTCGCGCTGGCGGCGCCGAAGGCGAGCGCCTCCGCGGGCGGCGTCCTCTACATCTCCGGAGAGGAAGCGCCCTCGCAGATCAAAGGACGCGCCCGGCGGCTCGGGCTCGCGCAAGCGCCGGTGCGCCTGGCGAGCGCGACCAATTTGCGCGACATCCTGACCAGCCTTGAGGCGGAGCGCCCAGAGCTCGCGGTGATCGACTCCATCCAAACCCTCTGGTCGGACCGGGTTGAGAGCGCGCCAGGCTCGGTCTCGCAGGTGCGCGCCTGCGCCCACGAGCTGACTTCATTCGCCAAACGCCGCGGAGTCGCGGTGGTGATGGTCGGCCATGTGACCAAGGATGGTCAGATCGCCGGGCCGCGCGTGGTCGAGCACATGGTCGACACCGTGCTCTATTTCGAAGGGGAGCGCGGGCATCATTTCCGCATCCTACGCGCGGTCAAAAACCGCTTCGGCGCGGCCGATGAGATCGGCGTCTTCGAGATGACGGCGAACGGGCTCGCCGAGGTGCGTGATCCCTCGGCGCTCTTCCTCGGCGACCGCGATGCGGAGACCTCGGGCGCCGCGGTGTTCGCCGGCGTCGAAGGCACGCGGCCGGTTTTGGTTGAGATCCAAGCCCTGGTGGCGCCCTCCTCGCTCGGCACGCCGCGCCGCGCGGTGGTGGGCCTTGATCAAAGCCGGCTCTCGATGGTGCTGGCGGTGCTGGAGGCGCGCTGCGGCGTCTCCTTCGCAGGCGCCGACGTCTATCTGGCCGCCGCGGGCGGCTTGCGCGTGAGCGAGCCCGCCGCCGATCTCGCGGTCGCCGCGGCGCTTCTCTCAGCCCAGTTCGATCGCCCCGCGCCGCGGGATGCGGTTTATTTCGGCGAAATTGGCCTCTCTGGCGCGGTGCGGCCGGCGGCGCAGGGCGATGCGCGTCTGAAAGAAGCCAAAAAACTGGGGTTTAAGGCCGCTTGGGCGCCGGCGACTCCAGGCTCCGGCGGCCCTTCGCGGGCGGCGAACGACGCGATTTCAGGGGACGCCGCCGCGGAAGGGGTGAAATCCGGCCCCGAATCGGCCATGACGCTGTCGCCGATCGACACAGTCGGCGCGTTAGTGTCACGTTTTCGTGATCAGTAAGGCGGCGCGCGGCCCGGCGCCGGGGGATGTCGGGGCGCGATCGCGCTGGGCCTGCGTTTTGCAGGCTCTGGCTGTGTTTTAGGGATTAGCGCCCGGCGGCGCGCCGATGCGGGGAGCGTGGTCATCGCCGGAGCGCGGTTTGGGGATCAGAGGCCCGCGCGGTCTCGACTGGGGTGAGAGGTCTTTATGGGTAGCGAGTTCTCATGGGCGGTCGACGCGCTCGTCGTCGTCCTGATCGTCGTATCCGCTTATCTTGCGATGGTGCGCGGCTTTTTCCGCGAGCTATTCGCGCTTGGAAGTTGGATCATCGCGTTCCTCGCGGCCTTTTATCTCGCGCCGACGTTGAAGCCGATGCTGGAGGGGCTGCCAGGCCTCGGCGGTTTGCTCGGCGATTGCGACATCGGCTTGCTGGTGGCTTTCATCCTGGTCTTCGGCCTCGCGCTGATCTTGGCGGGGCTGATCATCTGGATGTTCTCCGGCCCGTCCGACAATCCGGCGGTCAGCGCGATCGATCAGATTCTGGGGCTGCTCTACGGCGCGCTGCGCGGCCTTGTTCTAGTTTCAGTCCTGTTGATCGCATACCAGGAGATCGTCAAATCCGAGCAGGACAAACTCGAAGTGGTCGAAAATGCGGCGGTGTTCCCCTATGTGGGCATGGCGGCCGACGTGATCCGCGGGCTCGCTTCCGATGATCTGACGCAATGGGCCGTGGGCAGCATCGAGGCGATGCGCCAGGAGTGTTTGAGCAGGCAGGACGGCGCCCTCTGACGCGCGCCGGCCGGCGCGGCGCTGGCGAGGAGAGCGCGATCATGACGAAGACAGCATGAGCAAGCCAGCGACGCCGGCGGGCGCCGGCGCTGCGAGCGGGGGTTTCGCAGCGCATCCTTTCGAAGGCGACGACGGCGACAAATTCCGCGAAGAATGCGGCGTGTTCGGGATTTTCGACGTCGTCGACGCGGCGAGCTTCGTGGCGCTTGGCCTGCATGCGCTGCAGCATCGCGGGCAGGAGGCGGCGGGCGTCGGCGCCTTCGACGAGGAGGACCGCCGCTTCAGCGTGGAGCGCCGCTTCGGCCATGTGCGCGACAGCTTCACCAGCGAGAAGATCGTCGCGCGCCTGCCCGGCCGCCGCGCGATCGGCCACACCCGCTACTCGACGGCCGGCGAGAAAGGCCAAACGGAGCTGCGGGACATTCAACCGCTCTACGCCGAACTCTCCGAAGGCGGCGTCGCGCTGGCGCATAACGGCAATTTCACCAACGCTGAGCTTCTGCGCGCCGAGCTGGTCGCCTCCGGCTCGATCTTCCAATCTGGCTCCGACACCGAGTGCGTTCTGCATTTGATGTCGCGCTCGATCCAGCGCACCGCGCCGGAGCGGCTGAAAGACGCGCTGCGGCGCATCGAAGGCGCCTTCTCGATCGTCGCCTTGACCGCCGAGCAGATGATCGGCGTGCGCGATCCGCGCGGCGTGCGCCCTTTGGTCCTGGGCAAGCTCGGCGAGAGCTGGATCCTCGCATCCGAGACCGTCGCGCTCGACATCGTCAACGCGACGTTCGAGCGCGAGGTCGAGCCGGGCGAGATGGTGGTGATCGACCAGAACGGTCTGCGCAGCGAATGGCCGTTCGCGCCGCAGCCAAGCCGCTTCTGCGTGTTCGAATACGTGTATTTCTCGCGCTCAGACAGCGAGATCCTCGGCCGCAGCGTTTACGAGGCGCGCCAGCGCATCGGTGAAGAACTGGCGCGCGAGGCGCCGGTGGAGGCTGATCTTGTCTGCCCAGTGCCCGACAGCGGCACGCCGGCGGCGATCGGGTTTTCCGAGGCGTCGGGCATTCCCTTCGCGCAAGGCATCGTCAAGAACCAATATGTGGGCCGCACCTTCATCGAGCCGACTGAGAAAGTGCGGAATATGGGCGTGCGGCTAAAGCTCAACGTCAATCGGCGCCTCGTCGCAGGCAAACGCGTGGTGCTGGTCGACGACAGCGTGGTGCGCGGCACGACCTCGCGGAAGATCCGCGAGATGGTTCAAGACGCCGGCGCGCGCGAGGTTCATTTCCGCATCGCCAGCCCGCCGACCGCCTGGCCTTGTTTTTACGGCGTCGATACGCCGGATCGCGGCGCGCTGATGGCCGCGCGCTGGAGCGCGGAGGAGATGCGCGAAGAGCTTGGCGTCGACTCGCTGCGCTTCGTCTCGCTTGACGGCCTCTACCGCGCCTGCGGCGTGCCGGGCGGGCGCGATCCCAAAGCGCCGCAATTTTGCGACGCCTGCTTCAGCGGCCTCTATCCGATCGAACCGGTGGATGGCGTGCGCGCTGGCCGGGTGCCGCCGCCGCGCGAGCGCGCGAAGCGAGAGCTCGCCTGAACAGGCGCCGTCGCGCTTGTCTCGCGGCGCCGAGTGAGGAATGAAGACCGCGATGGCTGATGCTGAGCCGAGTGAGGAGCGCCCTTTCGCGGGGCGGGTCGCGCTAGTGACCGGCGCATCGCGCGGGCTTGGCCGCGCGGTGGCCGAGCGGCTGGGCGCGGCGGGCGCGCAAATCGTGGGCGTCGCCCGCACGGTTGGCGGTTTGGAGGAGATGGACGACGCGGTCCAAGCGGCGGGCGGGCCGAAGGCGCTCCTCACGCCGTTGGATCTCGCCGATGGCGACGGGCTCGACCGGCTTGGGGCGGCGCTGCATGAACGCTATGGCAAGCTCGATTTCCTGGTGCACGCCGCCGCCCATGCGGCGCCGTTGACGCCGGCGGCGCATCTCAAGCCGAAAGACTTTGACAAACTCCTGACCGTGAACGCTTTGGCGACGGCGCGGCTGATCCGCGCCATCGATCCGCTTCTGCGCCAAGGCGCGGCGCGGCATGCGGTGTTCGTGATCGATCGCAAGGCCGGCGCGCCTTTTTGGGGCGGCTATGGCGCGAGCAAAGCCGCGGCCGAGGCGCTGGCGCGCTCTTACGCGGCGGAGGCTGGCGCGGGCGAGCGGCCGATTACGGTGCATCTTTACGAGCCGCCGCCGATGCCGACGGCGCTGCGCGCGCGGACGCATCCTGGCGAGGATCGCGCGCGCCTTACGCCGTGCTCCGTGGCGGCGGGCCGCATCACGGCGTTGTTGCGCGAAGACTAACGCGCGCTTTCAACACTCAGGCGGCGCCGCGAGAGTGGTCGCGACCGAAATCTCCCAAGCGATCTGTTTCAGAGTTGAACAAAAAACGACGAATTCGCGTCGTTCGTATTGTAAATCCCACAAACAGGCCAAGGCCTGCGGCGACTTTGGTTACCGGCTCGAACCCCTTCGAAGCGCCGACGCACAGTCCGCTCCATGGCGCATGAGCAGGCGACGCGCTGATTTTGAACGCTTTTTCCAAGCGGGCTCACTCAGCCGCCTGACAGGGTGAGGGGATTTGTCATGAGAGTTCCAACGGGTTCAGTGGCGGCGGCGGTCGCGTTTGGCGGGGCTGCGATGTTGGGGGCGCCGGCGGCGTTCGCGGCGGAAGACGCCTATTGCTTCGATAAAGGCACGCTGAGTTATCGGCTGTGCGACGCGCCGGCGGCGCCGGCTCGGTCGGTCTATCCGACTTACGACTGGACCGGCGTCTATTTCGGCCTGCACGCCGGCTACGCCGACGCCGATTTCAGCGGCGCCTATGACAGCGGCGACGCGCCGACGAACACGCTGCGTCTCTCTAATCTTGAGCCGAACGACTTCGTCTTCGGTGGCCAAATCGGCTATGATCATCAACTTGGCGAGACCTATGTGGTCGGCTTCGAGATCGACGCCTCTTATTTCGGCGCGGATGACGATGTGAAGTCGAGCGGGCTTGATGTTCAGGACGCCTCCGCGGAGATCAACGCCTTCGGCTCGGCGCGCCTGCGCGGTGGTTTGGCGCTTGATCAGTTCCTGCCCTACATCACCGCCGGCGTCGGTCTGATCGATTACGAGGCGACCATCACCGATACGAGCGCCGGCGAGCGCGCGACGGATAATGATCTCTTGATCGCGCCGGTGATCGGCGGCGGGCTCGAAGTGAAGCTGTTCCGCGACGTCTCCATGCGCGCTGAGGCGCTTTATTACATCATCGACAGCTCCGAGAGCCTGGGCGGCCTTAGTGACGCCGAAGACGGCGATAAACTGGTGGCTGAGGATCTTTGGACCGTGCGCGGCGGTGTGAATTACCGCTTCTGAGCCGAGAGGGCGGGCGGCGGCGATAAGGAAGGCGGATGCTATGGCGAACACCACTGCGACCCTTCTTGGCGTTCTTGTTCTGGCGATCGGCGTCGCGGTGACGTCGAAGCCGGAGCGCAACGACTTCGCGCCGGCGCTCGCGCAACTGGTGGTTGACGAGACGCCGCAGAGCATTCGGGCGGCGTTCTCGCTAACCGATTCGCTGGAGGAGCTCGCGGTCGTTAATCCCGCCTTCGCCGAAGAGTGCTTCAGCCGCACGCAACGCTGCGCCTTGTTCTTTCGCGGAGCGATGGCGTTGACGGAAGATGACTTCGTGATCGGACGCTCGGCCATGCTCGAACGCGGCGGCGTTTCGGTGCGATGTTACGGCGCTCTGAACACGTGGAAATGTTGGTTCAGCGGCGCCTCGTAAGACGCTCTGCGCGCGCGATCGCCGCCGCTTCTGGAAACCTTTGGAAATTTCGCAGTCTCGCCGATCCGGACAGGGTTGGCTCGTCAGGACGCCGCTGGGGCGTTCGGGCGAGCTGACGAAAGCGCTGTGCGCGCGAAAGGATCGGAGACCAAAATGTCGAGTAATAGCGAAGCCATCATCATCGGCGCGTTGGTGATCGCGGCCGGTTTCGCGGTGATTTCAAAGCCGCCGCGCGACGCCTTCGCGCCGGAAATGGCGCGTCTTGTGGCGAACGAGACCACGCGCGGCATCGCCACCGCGATGGGCGAGCCGCAATTCGGCGCCGCGCTCGCGCCGGTGAACCGCATGTTCGAAGAAGAATGCCGCCGCGCCACTGCGGATTGTTCGGGCTTCTTCCGCGGCGTGTTAGGGCTCAGCGAAGACGACTTCTTCGTCGCCCGCTTCACGCGCGTCACCAATGGCGAGGCGGGCCTTTATTGCGTCGGCGCGTTCGACACTTGGAAATGCTGGTTCGATAATGGCGAGGCGCGCAAGGCCTGAGGCGGCGAGACGGCGTCAGCCGGATTGGCCGATCCGCTCCTCCGGCGCCTCGTCCTCCGGCGCGTCGGGATCGGGCGGCGCCTCTTTCACGATGGGCGTCAGCGGCGGATCCTCGCAGGATCCGTCGCCGCAGGGCGCGCGCGCGTCGGGTTGCACCACCGGCGTAAGCGGATCGACGACGTTCGGGCATGCGACCGCATCGCCAAGACAGGCGCGGTAAGCCAAGAGCGCGCCGCCGCATTCCGCGTCGGCTTCGCTCTCAAGACGCTCGCTCTCGATGCGCTGCAAGCAAACCGGCCGGATCAGCGCGCCGCAGAACCCGCGCGGATCAGCGCAGAGGATTTCTTCTTGCGCCGCGCTCGGCCCAGCGCCGGCGAGCCAGGCGCCAGCCGCCATGACAGCCGCCATGACAGCCGCCATCACCGCCGCTGCGAACCGCTGCGTCGCCGCGGGAGCGCGCTCCCCAATTTGTCGCGTCGTGCTCATCGCTTCCCCCAAACCGCGCCAGAGCCGCGGCGCGCCCGGCGCGCCTCATGCACGCTGGGGTTGTCGCATAGCTCTTCGCGAGTCGCCATCTCCGCGAAGATGAATAGCCGCCGCGCCCGCGTCACCAGCGGCTGAAGAGACCGCGAAGGAGCAAGCTCGCGCGGCGGCGGAAGGGCGATTCGGCGCCAAGATCCCGGAAAAGATCGCAGCCCGGCTTCTGCGCGGCGGCGAGCATGCGGGGCGCGCGCCATGCGCTGAGCATGATCGGTTTCAGAGCGAGCGCCCTCGCGCGCTCCAGCCTTCGCGCCGCGCTGCGCCCCTCGCGCCAGGCGGCCGCGCCGACGCCGGCCAGCGTCGCAGCCGCTTCGCGCGCCTCATCGGTCGTCGCGCCGCGCAGATGTCGCGCTAAAACCTCGCCGGTGAGCGGCAAAAGGCTTCGGCCCGCGGCGGCCAAAGCCGGCGTCGCCTCGAGCGCCCGCGCCGCCCCGTCCGCCAGACCAAAGCCGCTTAGAGCCTTGTCAGCCGCCCCTTCCGGCGCCGCGCCGAGCGCGAGCCAGCCGCCAAGCCGCGCCATGCGCCCCGCCGTGCTTTCCAGATGCAGCCGCAACGCCTCGATCGACGGAAAGGGCGCCTCGTCAAGATCGCGCTCCCAAGCGTCCACCAGGCGGATCGCCTCAGCCGCGAAACCTTTAGGCGCGGCGGCGATGAGCGCTGAGACTGGGGCTGCGAGCGGATGCGCCCGCGCCGGCGCGCCCGCTTCGGCCTCTTCGATGGCGTCGCGCCACCATTGGAGACGGATCAAACCGATATGCGGCTCCGTCACGCGCAGCCGCGTGCGCGCAAGCTCGAGATTGAAGGCGATCAGCGTGAAAAAGCGCTCTCGGAGCGCCAGATCCTCCTCAAAAAGCGCCGCTTCGAACCGATCAGGGTCGCCGGTCTTCGCCGCCTCCCCCATCTCGGAAAGGAGCGCGCCCGGCGCCGGTTGCGCGCCCTCCTCGCCCGCGCCGCCGCTCACCCGTTTCCGCGCGGCGCGGCGGCGGGCGGCGCATCCTCTTGCACGAGCTTGTAAAGGATCGCGTCGATCAGCGCCTGGAACGAGGCGTCGACGATATTGGCGGAGACGCCCACCGTCGACCAACGCGCGCCGCGGCTGTCCGCGCTCTCGATCAGCACGCGCGTCACCGCCTCCGTGCCGGCGGTCAGGATCCGCACCTTGAAGTCGGAAAGGCGCAAATCCTCGATATAGCGTTGATAAGGCCCAAGATCGGTGCGCAGCGCTTGATAGAGCGCGTTGACCGGGCCGAGATCCGCCTGCGTCTCGGGATCAAGGCTCTCCGCGACCGAGAGCCGCCGATCGCCGCCGATGCGCACCGCGACCACCGCCTCAGACAAGGTCGCGTATTCGAGCTTCGGGTTCACGCGGCGCTCCACGGTCACGTGGAAGCGCTCGACGGTGAAGTATTCAGGCAAAAGCCCGAGATCGCGCCGCGCCAACAAGGCGAAGCTGGCCTCCGCGCTGTCATACGCATAGCCGAGATCTTGCAGCCGTTTGACCTTCTCCAAAAGCGCGCCGAGCCGCGGATCGTCGCGCGCCGCGTCGATCCCGGCTTCCGCCAAGCGCTGAACCAGGTTCGAGCGGCCGGCCTGGTTCGACATCGGCACGATGCGCTGATTGCCGACGCTCTCCGGCGGGGCATGCTCATAGGTTGCGGGGTTCTTCGCGATCGCTGAGGCGTGGAGGCCCGCCTTATGCGCGAAGGCCGCGGCGCCGACATAGGCGGCGTGCCGATTAGAGGGCCGGTTCAGGATCTCATCGAGTTGGCGCGAGATTCTTGTCAGGTCTCCGAGCGCTTCGCGGGCGATGCCGGTCTCGAAGCGGTCGGCGTAGCGCTGCTTCAGCATCAGCGTTGGAATAAGTGAGATCAGGTTCGCGTTGCCGCAGCGCTCGCCGAGCCCGTTGAGCGTTCCCTGGATCTGCCGAGCGCCCGCCTCCACCGCCGCAAGGCTAGCCGCCACCGCCATTTCCAGATCGTTATGCGCATGGATGCCGAGCCGCTCGGACGGGATCCGCGCCCGCGCCGCCTCGACGATCCCGCCGATCTCGTCGGGCAGCGTGCCGCCATTGGTGTCGCAGAGCACGACCCAGCGCGCGCCCGCCTCCGCCGCAGCGCTGACGCAATCGAGCGCGTAGGACGGATCGGCTTTATAGCCGTCGAAGAAATGCTCCGCGTCGAACAGCGCCTCGCGCCCTTGGGCGACGAGATGGGCGACGCTATCGCGGATCGCGGCGATGTTTTCATCAAGCCCGACGCCGAGCGCCTCGCGCACATGGAAATCATGGGTTTTGCCGACAAGACAAACTGCTGAGGTTCCAGCGTCCAGCACTTCGGCGAGCACCGGATCGTTGGCGGCCGACATGCCGACGCGTTTCGTCATGCCGAAGGCGGCGAGGGTCGCGGTCTGCAGCGCCGGCGGATCGCGGAAAAACGCGCTGTCGGTCGGGTTCGCGCCCGGCCAGCCGCCTTCGATATAGTCGATCCCAAGCTGATCGAGCGCCTGGGCGACGGCCGCCTTCTGCTCCGTGGTGAAATCGACGCCTTGGGTTTGCTGCCCGTCGCGGAGCGTGGTGTCGTAGAGATAAAGCCGCTCCCGCGCCTGCCCGGCCTCCGCGGCGCGCGGCGCGTCGGCGGCCTCCGCATCTTGCGGGCTCATGTCTCGCTCTCCGCCTGCAGCGCCGCGAGCGCGTCGGGATCGAAGCTCGGCTCCAGCGACCATTCCGCGCCTTTGGGCGTGTCCTTCACCGCGACGCCCGCGGCGATCAGCCCATCGCGGATCGCGTCCGAGCGCGCGAAATCTTTCGCTTTGCGCGCCGCGGCCCGCGCGCCGAGCAGAGCGTCGATCCGCGCGGCGGCGTCATCCCCCGCCTCCGGCGCCGCCGCCCAGGCGCCGAGCTCCGGCGTCAGCAAACCGAGCAGGCGCGCTCCGGCCAGGAATTGATCCGCCATCGGTTCATGGGCGAGCGCATGCAGCTCCGCCAGGGCTTTGGGCGTGTTGAGATCATCCGCCAGCGCCGCGAGCACGCCTTCGGGCGCCTTGGCCGTTGGCTCGACGCCGTCCGTCAGACGGCGCCATTTGCGCAGAGTCTTCTCCGCCTCGGCTCCAAGCGCCGCCGTCCAGTCGAGCGGCTGGCGGTACTGCGTCATCAACATGGCGAGGCGCGCCGCCTCGCCCGGCACGCGGCCGCGCAGATCTTCAACGGTGATGAAATTGCCGAGCGACTTCGACATCTTCTCGCCTTCGACCTGCAAAAATCCGTTATGCATCCAGATCGTGGCGAAGGAGGCTTCAGGGTTGCAGCACATCGACTGCGCCCGCTCGTTCTCATGATGCGGGAAGGCGAGATCGATGCCGCCGCCATGGATGTCGAAGCTCGGGCCGAGCAGCGCTTCGGACATCACCGAGCATTCGATATGCCAGCCCGGCCGGCCGACGCCCCACGGGCTCTCCCACCCCGGCTCATCGCCGGTCGACGGCTTCCAAAGCACGAAATCCATCGGATCGCGCTTGTAAGGCGCGATCTCCACCCGCGCGCCGGCGCGCATATCCTCAAGGCTGCGCCGCGCGAGCTCGCCATAGCCCTCATACGCGCCGACTGAGAAGAGCGCATGCCCTTCGGCGACATAAGCGGCGCCCTTCTCGATCAGCCGCTCGATCATCGCGATCATGCCGCCGATATGGTCCGTCGCCCGCGGCTCATGGGTCGGCGCCATCACGCCGAGCGCGCCCATATCCTCGCGATACCAGCCGAGCGTCGTTTTGGTGATGCGCCGGATCGCGTCGTTCAAGCTTTCGCCCGGCTCGAGCGTCTCCGCCGCGCGCTTGTTGATCTTATCGTCCACATCCGTGACGTTGCGCACATAGGTGACGTGATCGGCCCCATAGACGCAGCGCAGAAGCCGAAACAACAGATCGAACACGATCGCCGAGCGCGCATTACCGATATGCGCGCGGTCATAAACGGTCGGCCCGCACACATAGAGCCGCACATTCTCAGGATCGATCGGCTCGAGCCGGCGTTTGGCGCGGCTCATCGTGTCATACAGCTGGATTTCGATCAGGCTCATCTCGGCGTTTTCTTCGCGGTCTCGGTGCTACGGGATCGTTCGTCGCGCGTCGCCTTAGCATCCGCGCAGCGCGGAGAGAACCGCGCGTCGCATCCGGGCGCGACGCGGGCGCGGAACGCGTCTGCGAAACATGAAGGCGCGGCGTTCTCAGCGGACATGAGCGCCAGAGGCCCGCGCGAGCCTGAGGCCCAGCGGTCGCCTCGTTTCACCGCGCTGAGGTCGCCCGGCCTCCTGCGGCGCCGCCGACCGGCGAAGGCGTGAATCGCGCGAAAGGTCGCGGCCTCGTCTTTCACCGAAGCGCGCTTGGAGGTAGACCAAACGCGCCGAGCGGCGTCGCCGACTCGGCCGATGCGAACGGGTTTGAAACCGCTCAGGAACGCTGAGCGAGCGACCCCGCGGACGGCGAGACGCTCCGATAAGAACGCCCCGTCCAGGACCAAGGCGCATCGCGATGCGGGAGGCGAGAGAGCAACAGAGGAGACCGCGATGGACGCCAATTTTGGGGATCCTGTCGCGCCGGAGATGATTGAGCGGCGCGGCGAACCGCGCGCCGTCGATCTCAGCGAGGATGCGCGCAGCCCGGATGGGCGCAGCGACGACGAGCGGAGCGAGCAGGCGCAGCAAGTGCTTGGCCCTGCCGGGTTTATTTGGGCGTTGGTCACGGCGGCGACGACGAAGAACCTCAGCCATGTGGCGGCGGGCGTCGCCTTTTACATGCTGCTTTCGATGTTTCCAGCGATCGCGGTCGCGCTCTCGCTGATCGGACTTTTCGCCGATCCGAGCCAGATGGAGGGCTATCTCGACGCGCTGCGGCCGATCCTGCCCGCCGACGCCTTCGGGCTGATCGAGACGCAGGTGAAGAACACCATGGCCGCCGGCGGGCTGAAGCTCTCGGCCGCGGCCGTGATCAGCTTCGGCATCGCCTTTTGGTCCGCCAGCGCCGTGGTGCGCGCCTTGATGACGGCGATGCATATGTCGTTCGAGGCCGCGCGCGGGCTGAACCTTTTCGTCTATTTCCTCCTCTCCTTCATCTTCACGCTGATGGGCGTCGGCATCGTCGCCTTGGCGCTCGGCATGCTCGTGGTGCTGCCGCTGGCGATTGAAGCGTTGCGCGCGCTGACGGAGAACCGGATCGTCATCGACAATTCGATCCTGAATGCGATCGAGCTGCCGATCATGATCTTTCTGGTGACGCTGGTGCTGATGGCGATCTACCGCATGGGCTCGGCCCGCGGCCGGCACGCCACCCGCGCGGCGTTTCTAAGCGCGATCACAACCACGCTGCTCTGGCTCGGCGCCTCACGGCTTCTTTTCTATTATTTCTCCGCCGTTGGCGATCTTGCGACGACCTATGGTCCGCTTGGCGCGGTGGCCGGCCTGATGCTCTGGTTCTGGATCAGCGCCTTCATGCTGCTTCTTGGCGCGGAGTTCGCCAATATCGCTTCGGGCGGCCGGCCGAGCGACCGGACCGAGATGAGCTGACGCGCGCCGCGCCTGGCGTCGGCGTGGAGGAGATCGTCAACGCGGCGGAGCCGGAAAGGCGCGTCCGCGTCGCCATCGGACATGCCTGTCGGCGCGCTGATCATGCGGGCCGGCGATTCTGTCGGGCGCGAGCGCACTGGCCTCGGGCTCACAAGCTGACGCCCAGGCTGACGACGCCGCGACCGATCGCTGAGAGCGCGGCGGGGAGATGTTGACCTGCGCCTCCAATCGGCGGCTTATCGGCGGCGAACTCGGAACAATTTGGGGGGTCTCCGATGCGGTCTCGCCGCGATTTTCTCGCTTCCGCCGCTGGCGCTGCGACATTTTACGCCCTGCCGGCGTTCGGCCAGAGCGCCGCGACGCAAGTCGTTGGCGTCAGCCGCCGCGGCGTCGGCGCCATCAAGGTCACCGCGCTTTTGGACGGGTTTATTCCGCTCGAGCCCAGCACTCTGACCGGATCGGATCCAGCGCAGATCGCCGCGTTGATGCAGAGCGCCTTTTTGTCCGGAACGGCGGTGGATACGTCGGTGAACACCTATGTGGTGGAGACAGGGGATCGGACCGTGCTGGTCGATGGCGGCGTCGTGATCGGGCCGGATGGCGCGCCGGCCTTCGGGCCGACAACGGGCAAAACCGGCGCGGCCTTCGAAGCGGCGGGCTTCAACGCCGATCAGATCGACACGGTCTTCTGCACGCATCTCCATCCCGACCATATCGGCTTTTTCCTCGACGGCGCTGAGGCGCGGTTCAAGAACGCCGATCTGGTGGTGCATGAGGCCGATCACGCCTTCTGGACCGCCGCCGAGAACTTCACGGGCGCCGATGAGCAGACCCAAAGCTTCGCCGCAGCCGCGCAAGCTGTCGTCGCCGCCTATGGCGATCGCGTGAGCCTCGTGAAAGGCGGCGCGGCGGTCGCTCCTGGGCTCGAGGTCATGCATCTTCCAGGACACACGCCCGGCCATTCGGGTCTTGTGGCGAGTTCGGGCGATCAAAGCCTGCTGATTTGGGGCGACATCGTTCATGTCGGCGTTGCTCAATTCGCCCAACCCGGCTGGACGATCGGCTTCGACGTCGATCAGCCCGCCGCCGCGGCGACCCGGAAAAAGCTGTTCGACCAGGTGGCGACGGATCGGTTGGAGATCGCCGGCGCCCATATCGACTTCCCAAGCTTCGGCCATCTCGTCAAAGCCGCGGAAGGCTATCGCTTCGCGCCGAGCCGGTGGGATCATCAACTCTAGTCCAGCCGCCCGGGCCAGCGCTGGACCGGGCGCCGCATGGCCTCGCGGCTCATGCCCGCCCGCATCCTCGGCGCCGCTTAGTCGCGGATCTTGAAAAAATCCGTCGGCGCCGCGCCGAAATGGCGTTTGAAAAAGCGCGAGAAATACAGTGGATCGGTGAAGCCGAGATCATAAGCGACCTCCTTCACCGTCTTCTCGCCCGATCGCAGCCTGAGGCGCGCCTCAACCGCCAGGCGCTCGCTCAAAGCCTGTCCGATGGTGAGACCGAGTTCGCGCTTGACCACTCGCGCCAGGCGCGAGACCGCCATGCCGCAGGCGGAGGCCAACTCTTCCGCGTCCGGATGGTCGAGATAGCGCGCCTCCAGCGCGTCTTGAAAGGACAAGATCTCCGCCGACGGTCCAGGCGCGGCGGCGGGCAGCGCCAACGACAAAAGCCGCGCATCCGCGCAGGCGAGCAGCAGCGCGCGCAAGCAGCCTATCAAGCGCTCCTCGCGCAGCGCGCTCATCGAGCGATCGATGCGGATCAACTCATCGATCCGCGAGGGCAGCAGCGCCCATTCCTCGCCCGGCATGGTGATGATCGGCCCGTCGCTCACCCGGTTAAAGACGACGCCGTCGCAAAACACTTCCGCGCGCGAGACGCGGATGCAGAAAAACTCGTGGCGAAACGAGATGACAGCGGCGACTGGGCTGACGAGCCGCGCGCCTTCGCCCGGCGATACCGCGGCGATCTGGCGGTCGAGAAGGCTGCGCGTCCGGCCTTCGATCTCGATACGAGCGCCCTCAGCCGGCGCGATCACCAGGTGATAGCGGTCTTGCGGCAGCGGTCCAGGCGTCGGCGCGCGGCGCACACTGAAGCGTGACTTCGGTCGCGCGGTTTCGTCCATGCCGTGTTCGGTTCCGTCCATGTCCACGCAAGCCCGCCGCCGGTATTTCCATTGGTCTCTGCGGCGCAACAGACGCCAAGCGCGCGCGTCCCGCAACGCCGCGCGCCGCCGCAGCGCCGGGACTAATGGGATGGAGCGAAAGGGGCGAGCATGAGCGACAACGCAGACCAAGAACAAGGCGCGCGCGCCGCAGTGATGAATTATCTTGAGGGAACGCGTGAAGCCTCGGGTGAAAAGCTCGAAGCGGCGTTCTACTCCAGCGTCAATCTCCATTCCGTCGATGGCGAGGGACGGCTGGACATGGTGGCGCGGGACCGCTTCATCGCTTTCGCCGGCGCCGGCCGCTTGCCGCCGCACAGCAATGAAATCCTAGGCTTCGAAGTGATCGGCGATATGGCCTGGGCGAAGGTGCGCTTCGACCTGCCGGATCGCGAGTTCTTCGACGTCCTCACACTGCTGCGTCTGAACACAGGTTGGACGATCGTCTCGAAGACTTACACGACGATCTTGAAATAACGATCCGCGCCCGCCGCGCTGGGCCGAGCGTTCCTCGGCCTGAAAGCCCGCGGCGGGCGCAGTCGTCTCCGCGCGCCGATCAGCCCATGCGGCTGGCGACATTCTCCCAATTCACCAACTTGTCCAAGAAGTTGGAGAGATAGGCCGGCCGTTTGTTGCGATAGTCGATGTAGTAGGAGTGCTCCCACACATCGCAGCCCAGCAGCGCCGTCTGACCAAAGCAGAGCGGGTTCACGCCATTCGGCGTTTTGGTGATTTTGAGCGCGCCGCCCTCCATCACCAGCCAGGCCCAGCCCGAGCCGAACTGCCCCGCGCCGGCGGCCGAGAACTCCTTCTTGAACGCGTCGACCGAGCCGAAAGCGGCGGTGATCTTGCTCTCAAGCTCAGCCGGCATCGCCACCGGGCTCGGGCTCATCATCTCCCAAAATTGGATGTGGTTCCAATGCTGCGAGACCTGATTGAAGAGGCCAGCGTGATCAGGCTTCTCAAACGTGCCGGTGATCACTTCGGGCAGCTGCTCGTTCCCGGCGTCGGCCCAAGGCGTGCCCGCAGCCAGCTCATTGCCTTTGTCGACATAGGCTTTGTGGTGCAGATCATGGTGGAATTGCAGCGTCTCCTCCGACATGCCCGACGCGGCCAGCGCGTTATGAGCGTAAGGAAGATCGGGCAGCGTGAAAGCCATGGCGCAGCTCCTTCTGGATGGCGGAAGATGTTGTTCGGCGGTCGCTTCGGCATGCGGCGTTCCGTCGCGCGCGCCTCGCTGGGAGACATGGCGCAGGCGCTGGCGGTTGTCCAGAACGCTCCGTGCCGAGCGGCTGCTGAGGACGAGGCTCCGGACGACGCGGCGCTTGGGGGCGAGGCGCGCTGGGCGCCGCTGCCGCGCGCGTTACCTCATCCGCGAGGGCGAGAGGCGACAGGAGCGACGGCGCGATGGCCGAGGATGATCAGCGGCGCGGCGACCGAAATCGCGGCGACCGAGCCCGGGGCGTGGCGGTGCCGCAAGGGCGGATGCGGCGCTTGGCGCGGATGGGCGGGCTCGCCTCGGGCCTGGTGGGCGGCATGGCGGCCGAGGGCGCGCGCCGCCTGGCGGCTGGCGAGCGGCCGGCGCTCAGGGACATGTTGCTGACGCCGGGCAATGCGCGCCGCGTCGCCGATCGGCTTTCCGAGATGCGCGGCGCGGCGATGAAGCTGGGGCAGCTTCTATCCATGGAGGCCGATGATGTTCTGACGCCGGAATTGGCGGAGATCCTCAGCCGCTTGCGCGCCGCCGCCGAGCCCATGCCGAGCCGCCAGCTCAAAGCGGTGCTGAGCGCGGCCTGGGGGCCGGATTTTTTGAGCCGGTTCGAGCGGTTCGACGTCCGCCCCATCGCCGCCGCCTCCATCGGCCAGGTGCACCGCGCCCGCGCGAAGGACGGCCGGGAGCTGGCGATCAAACTGCAATATCCAGGCGTGCGCGACAGCATCGACAGCGACGTCGACAACCTCGCCAGCCTGATGCGCTTCGCGCGTCGCCCGACCACCGGCTTCGATCTCGATCGGCTGCTGGCGGAGGCGAAACGGCAGCTCCATGAAGAGGCCGATTACGAGCGCGAGGCCCGCTATCTTTCTCGGTTCGGCGCGCTTCTGGCCGATGACGCGGCCTTCGCGCTGCCGGCGCTGGCGGCGGATCTTAGCGGAGAGACGATCCTAGCGATGAGCTTTGTTGAAGGCGCGCCGATCGAACGGCTCGAGACGGCGACGCAAGAGGAGCGCGACGCCGCCGCCTTCCATCTGATCCGCCTCGCTTTGCGCGAGCTGTTCGAGTTCGGCGTGATGCAGACCGATCCGAATTTTGCGAATTACCTCTATCAGGCGGAGAGCCGCCGGATCGTGCTGCTCGACTTCGGCGCCAGCCGGGAGATCTCTGCGGAGACCCAAGCGCGGTTCCGACATCTGCTGCACGCGGCCTTCGGCGAGGATCGCGAGACGATCCGGCGCGCCGCGATCGCGGCGGAGATCTTCGCGGAAGACACCGCCGCGGCGCATCAAAACGCGATCCTCGACATGATCGACCTGGCGCGCGCGCCGCTGAAGGCCGGCTTTCTCGATTTCGGCGCCACCGATCTGACGCGCAAGCTGCGCGCCGCGGGCATGGCGCTCGGCATGGATGGCGAGTTCGCGCATCTGCCGCCCACCGAGACGCTGTTCATCCAGCGCAAACTCGCAGGCCTCTATTTCCTCGCGAGCCGTCTCAAAGCGCGGCTGGATCTCAGCGCGCTGTTCGAGCCCTATCGGGAAAAGAGCGCCGCGCTTGCGCCTTAAGCGCCGCCCGTCGGAAGCAGCGCGGCGGCGACGCGGCGGCCTTCGGCGAGGAGCACATTGTAGGTGCGGCAGGCGGCGGGCGTGCTCATAATGTCGACGCCGAAGCCGTCAGGCGCGGCCTCGACCGCCGTGAGCGGCGCGCGGAACGGTTGAGGCGCTGCGGCGACATCCGATCCGAATCCCAGCAGCAGGACGTCGATGGAGCCATTGAGCGCGATGAGCGGCGCCGCCGCCTCAGCGGTGAGCGCGCTCGGCGCCGTTGGCGCGCCTTCCTTGAGCCACCGTGCGACGCCCGCTTCGCTGAGCAGCAGCGCGCCCTCGAAGAACGCGCCACCGATGCGAAAGCCGCTCGGCGCATATCCGTCGATCGGCGGCTGCGCGCCGCCGATATCGAGCTCGTTCATCTTCATCGACGCTCTCCTCTTCGCGTCGCGGGCGCCCTACTCCACCGCGCCGAATTGGACGCCGGCGCTGTCGGGCTTTTCCTTATCCGGATCGCGCGTCACGCCCAGCTCGGCCAGGATCGGCGAGGCGATGAAGATCGAGGAATAGGTGCCGATCACCACGCCCCAGATCATCGCGAAGGTGAAACCGCGGATCACCTCGCCGCCGAGAATATAGAGCGCCAGCAGCGCCAGCAGCGTCGTGATCGAGGTCATCAAAGTGCGCGAAAGCGTCTCGTTGATCGAGAGGTTCAAGACATCATCGAGAGGCGTGGTCTTGAAGCGCCGGAGATTCTCGCGCACGCGGTCGAACACCACCACCGTGTCGTTCAGCGAATAACCAACGATCGTCAGGATCGCGGCGATGATGGCGAGGTTGAACTGGAGCTGCAGCAGCGCGAAGAGGCCGATGGTCAGGAACACGTCATGCACCAGCGCGGCGACGGCGCCGACGGCGAATTGCCACTCGAACCGCATCCAGATGTAGCCGAGCACGCAGACCACCGCGAGCGTCACGGCGATCACGCCGCTGATGATCAGTTCGCCGGAGACTTTCGGTCCGACCGTCTCGGTCCGCCGGATCTCTGCGCCGGGAAACGCCTCTTTCAGCGCGGCGGCGACTTGATCGGCGGCGCTGAGCACCGCGGCGGGATCGGCCTCCTCTCCTTCCGGCGCTGGTTCCGCGCGGCTGGTCTGATCTTCGACGCGGATGAGAACGTCGCGCGGATCGCCGAACTCCTGCACCGCGACATCGCCGAGGCCGAGATCGCCGACGACGCTTCGCACTTCGCCGAGATCGGCCTGTTGGCCCGGCATCCGCGCCTCAACCAGCGTGCCGCCGCGGAAATCGATGCCGAAATTCAGCCCGAGCGCCAGAAGCGCGACCAGCGAGACCACCGCGGCGATCCCGGAGATCATCCCCCAGAGCCGCCGACGGCCGAGAAAGTCGATCTTGGTCTCGCTGCGGATCACCTTCAGCCGCATCTGGCTGAGGGATTTTTTCTGCGACGCGTCGCCTTTATCGCCTGAACTCATGAGATGCGTCCTTGATGCGCGCGCCGCGCCTTGAGAGCGACGGCGCCGACAGGCGATATCATCATAGCGCCAGCTCCTTCGCGCGGCTCCAGCCATACCAGCTCGAGACGAAGAGCCGGGTCAGCATCACCGCGGTGAAAACCGAGGTGATGATGCCGATCGCCAGCGTCACCGAAAAGCCGCGCACCGGCCCGGAGCCCATGGCGAACAATATCGCCGCGGCGATGAAGGTCGTGACGTTCGCGTCGATGATCGCCGAGAGCGCGCGTTCATATCCGGTCTCGATCGCGCGCACGACGGATCGCCCGCGTTTGAGCTCCTCGCGGATGCGCTCGAACACCAGCACATTGGCGTCCACCGCCATACCGATGGTGAGCACGACGCCGGCGATGCCCGGCAGGGTCAATGTCGCGCCGAGCATCGAAAGCGCGCCGAAAATCAGCGCGACGTTGATGAGCAGCGCGACATTGGCGAAGAGCCCGAAGAGGCCGTAAGAAAGCGCCATGTAAATCAGGACCAGCACGAAGCCGACGATGCAGGCGATGCGGCCGGCGTCGATGGAGTCCTGACCAAGTTCCGGCCCGACGACCGAGCTTTCCTCCACCGTCAGCGTCGTGGGCAGGCTGCCGGAGCTGAGGTTCACCGCCAACGCGCGGGCGCTTTGCGGCGTGAAAGAGCCGGTGATGATCGCCGCGCCGTCAAGGATCGGCACGCGGATCGACGGCGCGCTCAGAACTTTACCGTCGAGGATCATCGCGAAGCGGCGATTGACGTTGTTCCGGGTGATCTCGCTGAAAATCCGCGCGCCGGAGGCGTCGAAGCGGATGTTCACGCCGATCACGCCAAACTGGTCGGTGCCTTGCTGCGCCTCGGCGAGCTGTTCGCCATAGATGTCGATTTTGTCAAAGACCGCGATGCTCTGCCCAGCGAGATCTTCATTGAGATCTTCGTCATACTGGTAGGCTGTCACCCCGCGCGGCACGCGTCCGGCGGCGGCGTCCGCCGGCGAGACGTTCTCGGCCACCATGTGAAAGGTGAGCCGCGCCGGCTTCGTCAGCTCCGTGATGTCGACATCGCTCTCGCCCGGCAGCTGCAGCAGGATCCGGTTCGAGCCTTGCCGCTGGATCGTCGGCTCGCGCGTGCCGAGCGCGTCGACCCGCGTGCGGATCACTTCGATCGCGGAGGAGAGCGTCGTCTCCTGCAGCTGCAGCCGCGCTTCTTCAGTCAGCGTCACCCGATAGGTTTGCGCGCTTTCCAGCGTCACTTCGAGATCAGGCGTCTGCGCGGTGAAGACGCCGTCGCCGGTCAGCTGCGCGAGCCCTTCGATCGCGCCGCGGGCGGCCTCCACATCCTCGGCGTTGGTGATCGAGATCGGCAGGCCGCGTTCATCGGCCCGGCCGATGCGATAGCGTCGCACGCCCGCCTCGCGCAGCGCCGGACCCGCCGCCTCGCGCAGGCGATCGAGCCGCTCGCGATAAACTTGCTCCATCTGCGCTTCGAGCAGGAAGTGCGAGCCGCCTTGCAGATCGAGGCCGAGATTGACGACGCCCGACGGCAGCCAGGACGGCCAGCGCTGCGCTTCGATCACGGCTTCAGGCGGCGGCTCCGCGCCGAGCCGCTCGGCGCTCTCGATCAGGCGCCGCGCATCCGCGGCGCTGCGCGCATCCTCATAGAAGAAGTTCGGCAACGTCGCGAGAAGGCCGAGCAGGCACACGGCGGCGATCAGAGCCTTCTTCCAGGGCTCGAAATACAGCATGGCGCCGGCTCCTTATCGGCGGTTCGTCACGGCGACGGCGTGATCCGGCGCCCGCGCCGGCGGCGCTCGGCGCGGGCGCGAGCGGCTCGGCGGCCAAGCCTCTGGCGTCGCGCCAATGCGCTGGCATCTAATCGGCCGTTCAGGGAAGGGCAAGGCGCGTCGCGTCGCGCGGGCGCCTGATCGGCGGCGGCGCGGCTCACCGTTGCTCCAACAGAACCACCGGCGCGGGCAATGGCGGCCCTTCCAGGAGCGCCGCGAGCGCCTCGGCTTGCGCCAGGCTCATGCCGCCATGAAACCGCAGCCGCCCGTTCAGGATCGGCGCGGTCACATAAGGCGCAAGGGCGACTTCGCCATCGATCAGAAGCGCGAGGAGGCGGCCGGCGCCGATCGAGGTGATCTCACCGAGCCGCCGCGCCGTTTCCGCATCGAGGGCGACGTCCACCACGGCTTCATCCGTCGCCAACTCAAACGACGCTTGCGCCGCCCGCACGCCGGGCGCGCTTAACGCGGGCGCCGCCTCGAGCCTGAGGCGCTGAGCGAGAGGCGGGCCGAATTCGGCGGCGAAGGACGGCTCGATCCAATCGCTATAGGCGGAAAGCGCCGTTTCATCAGAGGGCGCCGCAGCGCCGCTCTGCTCGAAATGCAGCGCGATCCGCCCTTGGCGCAGCAGCGCCGCCGGATCGAGCGCGCCGGCCTCGTATCGCAGCGAAAAGAGCCGTCCCGCCAACGGTTCAATGCGCGCGCCGCGCCCACCGCGCTTGGCGAGCCGCGCCGCAAGCGCCGCTTCGAGATCTTCGAGAACAGCGCTTTCGAGCCGCCACGCCGCCTCCGCCTTCGGGGTGAGCGCCAGCGTCAGCGCGTCACGCCGGCTGAGCCTCGCATCCCCAAGCGTGACAAGCGCTTCGGGGCGCGATGCGCTGGCGCGCCGCCGTTCCGCAAGCGCCTGGCGCTGCGCGGCGGAGACCGCTTCGCTCGGCGCGCTCAGGAATAAAACGGCGTCTTTCGCCCAGAACGACGCGCCGCCGCCAACGCCCGCCGCGCCAAGAGCCGCTTCGATCTCGGGCGCAAGCGCCGCCGCCAGACGCGCGCCCATCGTCTCCAACGGATCGACTTCGACAAGCAAGACAGCGCCCACCGCGTCCGGCTCGGCGCCCTGAGCCGACGCGGCGAGCGGACTGAGAGCCAGCGCCGCGGCGAGGATCAAAAGAGCGGCGCGCGGCGCTTGACCGCTCCGCATGGGGCGTTGCGAGATCATCGCCTCCTCCTTCTCGCCCTTAAGCTCCCAAGCAGACCCGACCGCCGCGCCGTCGCAATCGCTTACTTGCGCGCTGAAGCCGGGCTCCCATTCACGCACCGGGCAGACGCGATTTGGCTTGGCGCAGCCCCCGTGCGGCGTCGACTATCGATCCCGCTCGACCCTCTCGCGGTCAGCGCCTCTCTGGGATCGTCACAGCGTCTCGGCGAGATGCCCGGTTTTCACCCAAAGCGTCGCGCCGTCCGAGCCTGCGCGCGCGATAAAGGGCGCGCCGGAGGGCGAACGCAGCCAATCGCGCGGTCCGAGCGTCTCTCCACCTTCCGTCATCGCGCCGCTTAAGAGGAAAGCCTCCAGCCCGCCCGCCGCCTCAAGGCGGATCTCGGCGTTCGGCGCCCAGGTCTCGATCCGCACCTCCTCGCGCCCATCGGCGAAGAGCGGTTGGATCGAAACGCCCGGCCGTTCGGCATGCGGCGTGGGCGCCTGCTTCTTGGTGTCGATGCGGACATGCGTGCGGTCGGCGGGATCGAATTGGTGGAGCTTCACGAGAATCACGCAGCCTGGCGCCGAGCTTGGCGTGTGCTTCGACGTCGGCGGGTTGCGCACATAGCTGCCGGCGGGAAAATCGCCATGCTCGTCGCTGAAGACGCCGTCGAGCACCAGGAACTCTTCGCCGCCGCCATGGGTGTGCGCGTCGAAAGCGCTCTTCGGCGCAAACTCGACGATGGTGGTCGCGCGCGCGACCTCGTCGCCGATCCTGTCGAGCATGCGCCGCCGCACGCCGGGCTGGGGCGAAGGCGCCCACTCCATCTCATTGGTGCGCAAGAGAACGCGTTGGCTGAAATCAGCGTTGATCTCCAAGGGACTGTCTCCTCTCCGGCGGTTTCGGCGTTCGCCCTGCTGCAATTCCCTAACGCTTGTTAGGCTGCTCGCGAGGTGGGATGGAAACCCCTTGGTGCAAGCCCTAGCTACAATGCGAGACATGCGCGCTGACGGTTTCGTGATCGCGTCCAAGTGAGAGACCTGTTCGTGACAACCGATGACGCGAGGCGAAGAAGCGCGTCCACCGCGCGGCGCGGCGCTTCAGGCGAGACGCGCGCGCGCCTGCTCGATGCGGCGGAGGCGCAGCTGCGCGCGGCGGGCTATCACGGCGTCAGCACCCGCGATATCGCCGCGGCCGTGGGCATTCGCGCCGCGAGCGCGCATCACCATTTTCCCACCAAGATCGCCCTCGCCCTCGCCGTGATCGAACGCTATCAGGCGCGCTTCCTCGAAGCGCTCGGCCCGCCGGAGCGGTTTTCGGGCGATCAAAGCGCGGCGATCGCGGCCTATGGCTCCGTCTTCGCTGAGAGCTTTGAGCGCGAGGGGCGGCTCTGCCTTTGCGGCGTTCTCGGCGCGGAGCGCCAAAGCCTGCCGGAGCCGCTGGCCGCGGCGACGGGCGCGTTCTTTCGCGCCAACCTCACTTGGCTTGAGGCGGCGCTCGCGGCGCCAGGCGCCGATGACGCGGCGTCTCAGCGCCTCGCCGCGCAGGTTTTGGCGCAAATGGAGGGCGCGATGCTGCTCGCCAACGCCCTCGCGGACCCGTCCGTGTTCCAGCGCGCCGTGGATGCCGAGCGAAGCGGCTTCGTGCGGAGCGGCTGAGCGTTACGACGGAATGTCAGGTCCTTTCTCTCGGGCGACGAAGCATACCGGTCCCGCGGAGGCGCGGCGCAAAACCATGGTATGGCGAAGAGCCTCGCGGGACCTAATGGCGGATCTATCGAAGAATGCCTAGAGCAGCAGGGATGCGTTGTGCGCTGCGGCAGGTCGATCACCCAGGGGATCCGCCGCCACGAAGCGGATCTGGCGCGGGCGCAGGCGGAAAGGAGTGCGTTCACATGAGAAGGGTCCTCCGCACGGGCGACGATGTGAGCGCCATCGAAGATGATTCGCTTTGGTCACTTAATTTAGGCTCGATTGAGTTTGGCTCGATTGGGTTCGTCGACGATTTTAAAATCGATTTACAAAAGTTAGCTGACTACGATCTGGGTAAAAGTTTTGAGCATGAAGACTTCCCAGACGCGGGCACTTACTCGACGAATGGTCGAAAGGGCATGCCGCTTCATGATCTTATGTCAGCCAAGGGTTTTAACATTGTGTCGAGCCGGCTGATGTTAATGCTAAAATCTTTGAATTTGCATACTGTGGAGTTCAAGCCTTTTCCCTTGGTTGATCGTGATGACCCTGAGAAGGGAGTGCTCGAGTACTATATCGTTTTTTTTCGCGCTGTAGATGTGAACCTTGATATTCAAAATTCCACCGGCTTGAAAAGTATTGGGCCATTTTTTTCACCAAGGCGCGATGCGGAGTTTGCATTCTTCGCAGGGCAGTTTCCACAGGATGAGGTTTGGTCTGCCGCTATTGTGAGACGTGTCATTTTTCTGAAGGGAAATTTTGTTCGAGACTTTATGTCCCTTAGTCTTCCCGATCTTAGCTTGCGAGAGTGTTTAATTACGACAGCATCTGAATAATCCACGCCTCGGAGGGGTTATGGCCGAAGTCAATTCCGGTAGTCCATTCGACATACACCACAACGGCGTCCGCAAGGTGTGGATCCGGCAGCAAGACTTCTTCAATGAGGTTTTCGATGATTGGAGTCAGCCTGACGCAACCATCGTAGATCCTTTCGATCCGACATTCGAGGGCAACAAAACGGCGCTGCTCCGAACCGGGACAGGCGATGCTGTTTTAAAAGGTGAAGCGCTCGCCGCAGCGCCCGTTTTCGAGGCGTCGGCGCCGCCAAGAATGCTCCGAGCGCCGGCGGGCTCCAGAACGGATCGCCGTAGACCTGACGCTCCACTGCGCGGCCTGCGGCGGCGACCGAAGACGCCGCGTTAGGAGCCCATCGGCGCGATGGGCTTCCTAACGCGGCGAAAAGCGCAACCGCGCGACACTGTCGCGCGATCGTATCGGTCTTAAGAGGCCTCAGCTCCGCAGACCAAGACGATCGAGCGTCTCGAGCAGCAGGCCGCCTTGCGGCAGATTGTTCGCTTTCTGATAGCGATCCACCGCGGATTTCGTCGCCGGGCCGAGCACGCCGTCGATCGGGCCCGGATCAAACCCCGCGCGATCGAGCGAGAGCTGGAGGCTGCGCACCAGCGTCGGGCGCGCATCGCGCTCGCACAGCACTTTGCGCCATTCGAGCGCGTCCTCGGTCACTTTCACATCGACGAACTCGATGCGCTTTTTCGGCGGGATGGTCACCGTCTGCACGCGGGCGGGCGAGATCTCTTTCTTCACGCGGATCAGCCGCGTCTTGGCCGGCACCGTCACCACGCGGCGGCGCGGCTGCTCCACCACCGCGCGCACCTCGATCTGCCGCGTCACCGCCGGGATGATCTGCTCGACCCGCCGCGCCGGCGTGCGCACGACGCGGCGCTGCTCGGTGCGGAACTGCGCCGGCACGGAGACGCCGCACAGCGTCTCCTTGTTCGGGCTCGTCTTCACCGCCGCGCAGTCGCGCCGCCATTCCGTGGTCGCGTCGCGCACCTTCACGCGCTCGGTCACCGTCTCGAACGTCGCCGGCACAATGCGGTATTCCTTGCGCTCCGGCTCGATCACCACCGTGCGCGTCTGCGTCTCGAACCGCGCCGGGATCACCTCGATGCGCTCATAAGCCTCCTCGATCACCACCGGCTCCTGCACCCAAGCGTAGCGGGCCGGCGTCACCCGCAGCTCCTCAGTCGCTTCCGCCAGCACGATCTCCCGCCGCTCCCGCCGCGTCTCTCCCGGTACGAACACCCGAGCGTAGCACGCCCCTGGCTCGGGGTTCGACGGCAGCTCAGCGGTCATCGCCGCGGCGGATTGCGCCAAGGCCGGGGCGGCGACGAGCGTGGAGAGCGCCGTTCCCGCGGCGAGGCTGGCGGCGAGCCCGAGCCCGATCGCCGCGGCGCGCGGCGCCGGGAAGCGAGGAGCCTGCGCCGCGTTCGGCGCCCGCTCCGATTTGGTCACATTGGCTCTCAGCCGGCTGCGCATGTCACTCTCCCTCGACATCGCCAGGCCGCATCCCGCTCTTTCGCATCGCCGAATGCCCGCCTGAGTTGTCCTGCGGCGCGCCCGCCGCTCGAACCGAGGCGCGCCATCATTAACGTTTCATCCGCTGAACACTGCTCCACAAAAACGCATTGTTCAACCAACTCAACGCGATGGTTCTGAGACAGTGAGGCGGTCAGTCGTTGCCAGGAAACAACAATGATGCGTCTCCATAGGAGTAAAACCGGTAGCCGCGCTCAATCGCATGCGCGTATGCCGCTTGCGTGCGGCTGCGGCCGATAAAGGCGGCGACCAGCATGATCAGCGTTGAACGCGGCAGATGGAAGTTGGTCATCAGCACGTCGACCGCGCGGAAGCGAAAGCCTGGCGCGATGAAGAGATCGGTCGCGCCCTCCCAAGGGCGGACGACGCCGGCGCCGGCGAGCGCCGCGGTCTCAAGCACTCTTGCGGCCGTCGTGCCCACCGCGATGACGCGCCCTCCCGCAGCCTTGGCCGCCGCGATCGCCGCAGCGGCGGAGGCGTCGAGCGCGCCGCGCTCCTGATGCAGCCTGCCCGCCGCGACATCCTCCGGCCGCGGCGGCAGGAAGGTGCCGGCGCCGACATGCAACGTGACCTCGATCCGGCGCAGCCCTCGCGCCTCCATCGCCGCGAGGAGAGGCGCATCGAAATGGAGCGCCGCCGTGGGCGCGGCGACCGCGCCCTCGCGCTTGGCGAAAATCGTTTGATAATCGACAGCGTCACGCGCGTCCGTCTCTCGCTTGGAGGCGATGTAGGGCGGCAAAGGCGGCTGACCGATCCGCGCGATCGCTTCATCCAGCGCGGGACCGGAGGCCGAGAAGCGCAGCGTCACCGCGCCGCTTTCCCGCGCCTTATCCATCACCTCCGCGTTGAGATCGCCGAACGCGCTGGGATCGCCGAACGTGATGAGATCGCCGATGGCCAGCCGCTTGGCCGGCCGCGCCAAAACGCGCCAGCGCGCCGCGTCAAGGCGCTCGGTCAAAAGGGTTTCAATCCGGGCGATCCCGTCGCCATGCGGGCTCTCGCGTTTGCGAACGCCGAACAGCCGCGCTGGGATCACCTTGGTGTTGTTGAACACCAAGAGATCGCCCGGCGCGAGCATCTCCGGCAGCCTCTCCACCACGGCGTCGACAAGGCCGCTCGACCGCGAGACCAGCATCCGCGCCGAACGTCGCGGCGCGGCCGGCCTGAGCGCGATGAGCGCCTCGGGGAGGTCGAAATCGAAATCCTCAATGTCCATCGCGGCTGATTAACGCGCGGCGCGCGCGATGGCGATCCCGGGCGCGGCGCGCTGACAAGACGCCTTTCAAGCGCCGCCACGCTGAGCGTGTCGAGCGTTCAAGACAAAATGTACTTGTTCTGTTTGCCTGCGCTGGACCCGTGCACGCTGCTTAGCCCAAAAAACGAACAAAAATAGATCAAAAAGAGACGGCGCTTATTGAGCCATGATTTCACTGTCTGATACGTTATCTCACAGATAATACGACGTCTTGATTGAGTTTCGCGATCAGGCAGCCGCATGGAAGCGCTGTAATATATCCCGCCACACTTGAATGATGGATTACAATTTTACACTAAAGCGAAATGTCAAGATTAAATATCTCTGACATCTCCTCATGATGTAGGTCAAACTTATTTTTTTCGCCCTTTTTATGTGTCAATCAAAAAAAATATCCCAACAAAGGATGGCTTCGCCAAATTTCTCCAGCATTTGAAATTGGGAATTGTGTCCGATTTCAGATCGCTTGAAGCTGACTTTCATCGCGCCGCAAGCGATCCGCGCGCACCATAGCTCGGGCTCGATAACCAAGAAGGTTGCGCCAGGGTATCACAAAATCGGCGCTAAAATCGCCTCGAATTGAAATTTGCGCGGAAAAACAGGCGTGGAGCCGCAGCGTCGCTCGCTGGGGATGTTGTTTGCACGGCGATGCGTGCGCGCCGCGCTCTCGCCTCGATCTCGATAAAAACGCGCCGCAGCGTTGGCTGCGCCGTGAATTCGGCGTCACATCACCGCGCCGGGATCGGGGCTGGCGCGCCGACAGGATGCAGGGAGACGCCGCTATGAGAGGCTTCGTTCTATTTATCGGCTGGGTGATCTGGAGCGTCGTGGCGCTGCTGACGACCTTGGTGCTCGAAGTGATGCTGGCGATGCTGCTCTACGTCTATCTCGACCTTAATCACCGCGAGTTTTTCGGCGTTTTGGTCAGCTGGGCGCGCGACGGTATGAACTTTCTGCTGAACTCTCTTCAAGGCGCCAGCGCAGAGCTTTACAACGCCGCCAATCAGAGCCTGGCCGGCGAAGTGGCCGCCAAAGCGTTCTTGTTGCTAGTTCTTGGTCTGTTCGCCAGCGGCGTGATCCGCATGCTGGCCTGGAGCGTGCGCCGCGTGCTGCGCGCGCGCGAATAAGCTCTCTCTCCAGCGCGTTTCACGGTTTGTAGCGTGTTTCAGTCGCGGGCGGCGGCGACCAGCTCTTTCTCCTCACGCTCGGCGATCGCCAACACCAGGGCGGCCGCTTGATCGGTCGAGCGGCGTTGCAGCGCGGAAATCGGCGCGACATAGCGTTCGGACATCGCCAGAGAGCGGTGGCCCATCGCTTCCTTCACGCGGAGCGCCGAGCCCGTCTGCAAGCCGATCACACCGGCGATCAGATGGCGCATATCGTGCCGCCGCACATCTTCAAGCCGCGCCGCGCTCAACGCTTTGCGCCAGCTGCGTTCATGCTCCCAATCGGCGATCGGGCCCGCCTCGGCCGTTCCGCCTGCGAGCGAAGGAAACACCCAAACGCCGCGATGCCGGCCGCGGCCGTAACTCCGGCTCGTCTCGAGAAGATAGTGCAACAGCCGATGGGTCGTGCGCGGAAAGGGCGCCTGGCGCGCGCCGGTCTTGCCTTCGATCGTCGCCTCGAACGCTTCAAGATCGACTTTCGGCCAGGCAAGGCGGCGCACTTCGCCGACCCGCCAGCCCGTCAGCATGCCGAGCATAATCGCCGGCGCCGCGAATCGGTGGGCCGCCTCGGTCTGCAGATCGATCAGCGCCGACCAGAGCCGCGCCACCTCCTCCGCCGTCAGCATCCGCACGCGGTGATGCTCCTTATGCCGCTTCAGCCCACGCGCCGGGTTCGAGTTCGGCGCCGCGAGATCCCGCGTCTCGGCGAAGCTGTAGATCGCTGAGAGCGTGGCGAGCGCGCGGTTGGCCGCATAAGGCGTCTCGCGCAGCCGGCTGTGAAGCGCGGCGACGTCGGACTTACGGATCATGTCGATCCGCACGTTCATCAAGGGCTGAAGCTGATGTTTCAGATGCGAGCGGATGTTTGCGACAGTCTTTGGGCTGAGCCGCGCGGTCTCCGCCTCAAGATACGCCTCGCTCAGCGCGCGCAGCGTCGGCGTGCGCCGGGCGGCCATCTTCTCCATCTGCGGATCACGGCCCTCCGCCACCGCCTGAGCATGGCCGCGCGCGACGCGGCGCGCTTCCTCCGGCGTATAGGTTTCGAGTTTGCCGAGCGTGAGTTTGCGAATCGGCGAGGCGCGGCCGCCGCGCGGGCGGTATTGGAAGATATACGAGGCTGCGCCGGTGGCGCGGATGCGGCATCCGAAACCGCGCGGCTCACGGCACCAGAGGATGAGATCGCGCCGCTCAAGCTGCGCCGCCGCGATCCCCTCATCAATCCGCTTGCGCGTCAGGCGCAGCCCGCGCGTCGCCACGCGATCGACGCTCTGATCGCTTTTCTCGCCCATCGCCTACCTGTAGCGCGCTGAAGACATCGCGCTACCGTATCTTGCTAGATGAACCCACGCAACGGCGACGCCGCGTTGCGCGGGCGCCGTCACGCATCCGCGGCGATCGTCGCTGCGATGATGCGGTCCGGCGTGATCGAGAGCGGGCGGCCCGCCTGCTCGGTGCGCTTGATCCGGTCGACCGCCTCCATGCCGGAGCGGACATGACCGATCACAGTGTACTGTCCATCCAGCGAGGGATAGCGCGTGAACATGATGAAGAATTGCGCGTTGGCCGAGTTCGGATCCGAGGTGCGGGCCATGCCGACGACGCCGCGCTCGAAGGCGACGCCGGAGAATTCCGCCTTGAGATCCGGCAGATCGGAGCCGCCCACGCCGTCGCCGCGCGGCGAGCCGGTCTGGGCCATGAAGCCGTCGATCACGCGGTGAAAGAGCTTGCCGTCATAATAGCCGCTCCGTGCCAGCTCCTTCATGCGCTCGGCGTGCTGCGGCGCATGTTCGGTGTCGAGCGCGATCACGATCTCCGCGGTTTCCGCCGGCTCGGCGCTTGGCTCGGCGTAATCGAGCCCGATCGTCAGCGTCAGCGTGTTCTCAGCATCCTCAGCGGACATTCCGCCCTCCCCTTCGTCTCTTCTGTCACATGAAAATCGCCTCAGCGCCCGGCGCCGCTCGCGCGAGCGGTCACTCCGCGGCGATGCGGGCGCTGATGATCCGGTCCGGAACCGCGCCGAGCGGGCGTTCGCGGAAATCATGGGTGCGCGTGATGCGATCGAGCACATCCATGCCTTCGGTCACGACGCCGACCACGGTGAAAATCCCGTCGAAGCTCGCCTCACGCTCGAACATGACGAAAAACTGCGCGTTCGCGCTGTCCTTATCCGCAAGGCGCGCCATGCCGACAACGCCGCGCTCGAAGCGCACGGCGGAGAATTCAGCCGACAGATTGGGTTTGTCCGATCCGCCGACGCCGTCGCCTCCAGGCGAGCCGGTCTGCGCCAGAAAGCCGTCGATCACGCGGTGAAAGGCCGAGCCGTTGTAGAACCCTTCGCGCGCCAGCTCTTTGATCCTCTCCGCATGAGCGGGCGCGAAGCGCGGCAGGAGCTGGATCACCACGCGGCCTTGCTGGGCCGGGCTCGCATCCGCCGCGCTGTCATAGCCAAGGCCGACGGTGAAGATGACGGCGTTCTGCGGATCGTCCGCGATCTGCGCCGAAGCGGTGGGCGCGCTCACCGCCGACGCGAGCGCCACAATCGCCGCCGCCGCGCACGCCCGGAGCCAGGCTCCAAAGCGCGTGGGCGCGGCGCAATCTCGATTGGAGGCGCGGTGGGCGGCGATCATCGCTAGCGTCCTTCTTTCTTGCGCCGACTCTGCGGCGCTCCTTCCCGTGCGCGGCGACGCGGTCTTGCGTCGGGCTGTTCAGCCGAGGCCGAGCCGTCATTCCGAACTGGTCATTTCAGTGAACGCCGCGCAATTCGGCCTTTCCTCGTCCGCTTGGCGCCGCGCTCGCGACCTTCCTAAGGCGGCCCTGGTTATAACCGCGGTTTAGACGATCACAGCGGTTTCAGCGGATTTTCGCCTCCAACTGTTCGCGGACATGGCGCGGCACGAATTTCGAGACGTCGCCGCCGAGGCGCGCGATCTCTTTGACCAGTTTCGAGGCGATGGCCTGGTGATGCGGATCCGCCATCAGGAACACAAGCTCGATGCTGTCATTCAGCGCGCGGTTCATGCCGACCATCTGGAACTCGTATTCGAAATCCGCCACGGCGCGCAGGCCGCGGATGATCATCTGCGCGCCCACCTCTTCAGCGAAACTCATCAAAAGCGTTTCGAACGGCCGCACCGAGATCCGCGCCCCTTCCGCCTCCGCGATCGGCGCGCATTCGGCTTCGAGCATGGCGACCCGCTCTTCGAGCGAGAACATCGGCCCTTTGTCGCGATTGATGGCGACCCCGATCACCAGCTCGTCGACAAGCCTGAGGCTTCGCCGGATCACGTCAAGATGGCCGAGCGTGACCGGATCGAACGTGCCCGGATAAAGCCCCACGCGCGGCCTCCGCTGGGCGTCCTCTGAAAGCGTCTGGGGCATACCCCACTCCTCACCCGAGCGCTGCGCGACGCGCCGCAGCGCGCTTCGTCGCAACTCCACATGGCTGAACGAAGCGGTCAAGCCCCCGAGAAGCGGATCGCGCAACAATCTTGCGCATCGCTTTCCGCTCCTCGCCCCTGAATGCGCGGCCTCTCGCGCGCGGCGCGCGCGCTCGATTATCGGCGCGGCACCAGGCGGATCACATTGCCGTCGACGACACGGTCGAGATGGGAGAGCGGCGTCACCATCGTCTCCGGCGTTTTCACGCCGTTTCGTGAGGCGGCCGCGGCCAGCTGCGGCTCGGACACGCCCTTCGCGCCAGTCATATCCGCGCCGTCGAGGATCGCGGCCGTCAGGTTGGCCTCTCCCAGATCGGCGTCGACGAAGCTCGCATCGGTCAAATCCGCGCCGCTGAAATCCACGCCCGTCAGCGTCGCGCCATCGAAGCGCGCGCCGCGCAATTCGAGCCCCGTCATCGCCGCGCTTTTGAGATCCGCGCCTTGGAACGCGTCTTCGAGCTGGCGCCGATCGAGCCGCGCGCCCTCGAAACAAGTCCTCTCGAACCGCGCGCCGCGCAAGCTCGCGCCGCGCAGATCCGCCCGGCGCAGCACCGCGTCGTCGAGAACGGCGTCGTCGAGATTGGCGTGGCGCAAACTGGCGCGCTCCAAAATCGCCTCGGTCAAGATCGCGCCGCGGAAATCCGCCCGATCGAACACGCCGCCGCTGGCGCCGACCCGGTGCAGATACGCCCGCGCGAAGCTCGCGCCGATCGCTGCGATCCGCCACAACGTCGCCCCATCGAGTTTGGCGTCCGCAAAGGAGGCTCCGGCCGCTTCGGCCCGTCCCAGGTTCGCGAAAGAGAGCTCCGTTCCGGAAAAATCGGCGTCCTCAAGCCGCGCCTCACGCAAATCGGAATCCCGCAGCGCCCCGGCGGAGAGATCCGCGCGTCTGAGATCCACGCCCCGCAGCGGCGCTTGCCGGGCTGAGACGCCGGGAAACGCCGCGCCCGACAAATCGGCGCGCTGCCCTTTCGCGAGCGACCGCAGCGCCGCCGCCCAATGCTCGAGCCCCGCCGCGAAAGCCGCCGCGTGTTCGTCGTCAGCCATCTGGCTCTCCTTGCGCGCGCGACGCGGCTCCAGCCCCCGTCCGGCGACTTTCCGCGCCGCATCCTCCGCCTCGCGCCGGGCGCGGCCGCTCTTGGAGAGCCCGCGTCGAGAGAGCCATTGCGCGAGGCGCCTTCCGATCTCGCTCACCGCCGCCCTCCATTCAGCTGCGAATGAATTCTTCGAGCGCGGCGTTCTCCGCTTTCAACGCGTCGATCTGCGCCTTCACTAAATCGCCGATGGAGACGACGCCGATCAACGCCCCGCCTTCGACGACCGGCATGTGGCGGAAGCGGCCCGTGGTCATGCGATCGAGCGCGCGCTCGACGGTCTCGCTCGGATCGGCGGTCTGCACCTCGACGGTCATATGCCGTTCAATCGGGTCGTTCAGGCAGTTCGGCCCGCCCGCGCAAATCGCGGTGATCACATCACGCTCTGAAATGACGCCGAGAATATCCCGCCCCGTGCTTGAGACCACGGCCGCGCCGATCCGCTTTTCGCCCAGAGTTTTCGTAAGTCCCGACAAAGTCTCGCGTTCAGAGACGGTAAAGACGCCGTCGATGCTCTTTCCGACGAGCACGTCCTGAAGCTTCATAGAACCCTCCCGCACTTGATGATCCGCCGCGTCGCGCGCTTTGGCGTCTTAACGCTACAGACCCTAGCGTTTCGCGCGAGAGGCGCGGCGTCAAGAGCGCCGCAGCCGCGAATACGGCGCGACGACGCGGAATTGAGGCTCGGCGCGGTGGGCCGTCTTGAGCGCGATGGGCGGCTTGAGCGAAGTGGGCGGCTTGAGCGAAGTGGGCGACTTGGGCGCGGCGGGCCGCTTGAGAGTGATCGGCTACTGCGCAGCGACCCTCCGGCGCGGCTTGGCGGCGCGCTTCGGTTTCGGTTTGGCGTCGCCGAGCGCGGGCTGCGCGGCGCCGCTTGGCAGCAACGCGGCGAGATAGCGGCCCGTATGGCTGCGCGCGGAGGCCGCCACCGTCTCCGGCGTTCCCATCGCCACCAGCTCTCCGCCGCCATCGCCGCCTTCCGGCCCGAGATCGACGATCCAATCGGCGGTTTTGATCACATCGAGATTATGCTCGATCACCACCACTGTGTTGCCGGCCTCAACCAGTTCGTTCAGCACTTCGAGCAGCTTTTTGACGTCCTCGAAATGAAGCCCCGTCGTCGGCTCGTCGAGGATGTAGAGCGTCTGCCCCGTGGCGCGGCGCGCCAGCTCCTTCGACAGCTTCACCCGCTGCGCCTCGCCGCCTGACAGCGTCGTCGCTTGCTGGCCGACCTTCACATAGCCAAGG
The DNA here is from genome assembly GCA_038530925.1 of Pseudomonadota bacterium. Lineage (GTDB taxonomy): Bacteria > Pseudomonadota > Alphaproteobacteria > Rhodobacterales > Rhodobacteraceae > JALEGB01. The sequence goes on along the minus strand of JBCBCG010000001.1, from coordinate 17,823 downwards.
CCGACGCGCGCCAGCGTCTCCATCTTGTCGCGGATCATCGGCACGGCGCGGAAGAACTCCGCCGCCTCGTCCACCGTCATGTTCAGAACGTCGGTGATGGATTTGTCGCGGTATTTGATCTCCAACGTCTCGCGGTTATAGCGCGCGCCGTTGCAGACATCGCAGGTCACATAAACATCCGCGAGAAAGTGCATCTCGATCTTCTGCACGCCGTCGCCTTGGCAGGCCTCGCAGCGGCCGCCCTTCACGTTGAAGGAGAAGCGGCCGGATTTATAGCCGCGCGCTTTCGATTCCGGCAGGCCGGCGAACCAGTCGCGGATCGGCGTGAAAGCGCCAGTGTAAGTCGCCGGGTTCGAGCGCGGCGTGCGCCCGATGGGCGACTGGTCGATGTCGATGACCTTGTCGAGAAACTCGAGCCCGCGCACCGCTTCAGCCGGCGCCGGCTGCGTGCGCGCGCCGTTCAGCTTGGCCGCGGCGGTCTTGTAAAGCGTCTCGATGGTGAAGGTCGATTTCCCGCCGCCGGAGACGCCGGTGATGCAGGTGAAGGCGCCAAGCGGGATCTTGGCGCTGACGCCTTTGAGGTTGTTGCCGGTCGCGCCGACCACTTCCAGCCATTGTCCATTGCCCGGCCGGCGTGCAGCGAGCGCGGGCGTCTCGATCGCGCGCCGCCCAGCGAGGTAATCGCCGGTGATCGAGTTCGGATCCTGCTCCACGCTCAACGGCGTTCCAGCGGAGACGATCTCGCCGCCATGGGCGCCGGCGCCAGGGCCCATATCGACGAGATGATCCGCCTCGCGCATCGCCTCTTCGTCATGCTCCACCACGATCACCGTGTTGCCGGCGTCGCGCAGGTTCTTCAGCGTCTCCAAGAGCCGGTCATTATCGCGCTGATGCAGGCCGATCGAAGGTTCATCCAGCACATAGAGCACGCCGGTCAGGCCCGAGCCGATTTGGCTCGCGAGCCGGATGCGCTGGCTTTCGCCGCCCGACAGCGTGCCGGCGTTGCGCGACAATGTCAGGTAATCGAGCCCGACATTGACGAGAAAACCGAGCCGTTCGCGGATCTCTTTTAAGATCGGCGCTGCGATCTCGGCCTTGGCTTTGCTGAGGCCGGGCCCGACGCGGTGGGCCCACTCGCTCGCCTCGCGGATCGAGAGCTGCGTGACTTCGCCGATATGGCGCAGCACCGCGTCTTTCCCGTCGCCATCGGAGATCTTCACGGCGAGCGCTTCCGGCTTCAGCCGATGCCCGTCGCAGGCGCTGCAAGGCTGCGACGTCTGATAGCGCTCGAACTCTTCGCGCATCTGTTCCGACTCAGTCGTCAGATACCGGCGCTCCAAGCTTGGGATCACGCCTTCGAAGCTGCGCTTGACGTTGTAGACGCGACCATTGTCTTCGTAGCGGAATGAGATCTCCTCACCATCCGAGCCAAGCAACAGCATTTTCTGTGCTTTTTTCGGAAGCTCGCGCCAGGGCGCGCGGGTCGAGACGCCGAGATGCTTGGCGATGGCGTCCATGGTTTGCCGGTAATAGGGCGCGGGCTGTCCGCTTTTCGCCCAAGGCGCGATGGCGCCGTCATACAGCGAGCGGTCTTTGTCCGGCACCACGAGATCCGGATCGAACACCATCTCGCGCCCGAGCCCGCTGCATTCCGGGCAAGCGCCGAAGGGCGCGTTGAAGGAAAAGAGCCGCGGCTCGATCTCGGGGATCGTGAAGCCCGAGACTGGGCAGGCGAAATTCTGGCTGAAGGTGATGCGCTCCGGCTCGCCCTCATCCTCCTTCGGCGCGGTCTCCAGCACGGCGATGCCGTCGGCGAGGCCGAGCGCGGTCTGAAAGCTGTCGGCGAGCCGCTGCTCCAGCCCTTCGCGCACCACGATGCGGTCCACCACCACATCGATGTCGTGGCGCAGCTTCTTATCGAGCGTCGGGGGCTCGTCGAGCTCATAAAAGGCGCCATCCACCTTCACGCGCTGAAAGCCCTGTTTGCGCAGCTCGGCGAACTCTTTGCGATATTCGCCTTTGCGGTCCCGGATGATCGGCGCGAGGAGATAGGCGCGCCTCCCCTCCCCCAGCGCCATCACGCGGTCCACCATCTCCGACACCTGCTGCGCCTCGATCGGCTGGCCTGTCGCCGGCGAATAGGGCGTGCCGACGCGCGCGAAGAGCAGACGCAGATAATCATAGATCTCCGTCACCGTGCCGACGGTCGATCGCGGGTTCTTCGAGGTCGTCTTCTGCTCGATCGAGATCGCGGGCGAGAGGCCGGAGATGTGATCCACATCCGGCTTCTCCATCATGCCAAGGAATTGCCGCGCATAAGCGGACTGGCTCTCGTCATAGCGGCGTCGGCCCTCCGCATAGATCGTATCGAAAGCCAGCGAGGATTTGCCGGAGCCGGAGAGACCGGTGATCACGATCAGCTGATCCCGCGGCAGATCGACATCAACCGATTTGAGATTGTGCTGCCGCGCGCCCCGCACGGACAGCATTCGCTGCTCGGATTGGTGCGCGCGCCGCGGCGTCGCCGCTTCCGCCTGCGATTTCTTCGGTTTCCGCGCGCGCGTCGGTTCGGCCATGCTGGGACTCCCTCTCACCACCGCCGCCATATAAGGCTCCGCCGCGCGAAGGCGGAGGCTTTTTCGCGAAAACCGGCGCCGCGACAGCGCCCGGTGCGGGAATATGACGGCCGCGCGGTGGGCGGCTTTGCCGGGGCTGCTTCGATGAAGAGCGCGGCGCGCGCGGCGAATGTCGGGCCGCGCGTCCAGTCTGAGCGCGGTTTCGCCTTGGATTGTAACTTCCGAGTGATTTAATAAGGAAATGGAACTCGTCCTCTCGGTTCGGTGCGCGGGGCGCGCAGCGGGGCGGAGAGAGCGGGTAAGGCGGCCCTATCGCGCTGCTTGCGGCGCAAGCGAGTGGAATAAGTGAGGATGAGGACGGAAACAGCGGGTGAGGCTGGCGCGCCGGTTGGCGCCGCCGCCGCGCCAGCCAAGGCGGGCGTCTCGCTCAAGCTCGACGATGTGGTGGACATTCTTGAGCAAGAGGACGCCGCCCTCGCGTGGTTTGAGGTGCATCCCGAGGATTTCTTGAGCGGTCCCGCCGCCCAGGCGGGGCGCGCGCGGCTTGACGCGCTCCGTCGGCGCCGGCCGATCTCGCTGCATGGCGTCGCGCTCGGCATCGGCGCGGAGCGCGATCTCGATCCGCAGCATCTTCGCCGCTTGCGCGAAATGGTGGATCGCTACGAGCCCTGTCTTTTCTCAGAGCATCTCGCCTGGGCGACCCATGGCGACCCGGAGACGATGGCGCAGCTGCCGCCGCCCTATGACGCGGCGACTCTCGACCGTGTGAGCCGCCATATCGATCAGGCGCAAGAAGCGCTCGGACGACGGATTTTGTTGGAGAACCCGTCAAGCTACATTCGGTTCACCAACTCGACCATGACGGATGCGGAGTTTCTGACAGCCGCGGTCTCGCGCACCGGGTGCGGCCTCCTGCTCGATGTGAACAACGCGTTCATTTCCGCCGTCAATGGCGCCGCCGGCACGCGAGACTATCTCGATGCGTTGCCGCTGAACGCCGTGCATGAGATCCATCTCGGCGGCCATGCTGAGCGGTTGGACGCCGAAGGACGCAAGGTGCTCGAAGGGCATCACGCCACGCCCGAACCGGTTTGGGAGATCTACGAGGCGTTGATCGCCAAGATCGGGCCGAAGCCGACCCTGATCGAATGGGATGCGGAAAAACCCGATTGGCCGCGCCTGACTGCGGAGGCCAACCGCGCCAACGCGATCCTCGACGCCGCCGCAGCCTGAAGCGCGCCCGCAGGGCGCTCAGGCTCAGCCGCCGCGCGCCGCCGCATCCTGCGCAGCGCGGAACTTCCGCCATTTATCGACGTTCCGCCGATGCTCCGCATAGGTTTTCGAGAAAGCGTGCCCGCCAGTGCCGTCCGCGACAAAGAAGAAATAGGGCGTGTCGGCCGGGTTGAGCGCCGCTTCGATGGAGGCCCGGCCCGGATTGGCGATGGGCGTCGGCGGTAGGCCGTCGATCGTGTATGTGTTGTAGTCGCTTGGGGTACGCACATCCTTGCGGGTGAGCTGACGCCCCAGAGGACCATCGCCGCGGGTGATGCCGTAGATCACCGTTGGATCGGTCTCAAGCCGCATCGGTTTGCGAAGCCGGTTCACAAACACTGAGGCGACCTCCCGCCGCTCGCCGGCGACGCCCGTCTCTTTCTCGATGATCGACGCAAGGATCAGCGCTTCTTCTTTGGTGGCGAGCGGCAAATCCTCCTGCCGCGTCGCCCACGCCGCCTGGAGGATCGTCTCTTGCGCGCGTTGCATCCGTTCGATCACCGCCGCGCGCGTTTCGCCGCGGCGCACGAAATACGTGTCCGGCGCCAGAGACCCTTCCGCCGGACGCTCCTCTATCTCGCCGACCAACACTTCGGACGCTTCGACCAAAGCCACGATCTCCGCGGAGGTGAGCCCTTCGGCCACCGTGACGCGATGCTCGATCGCGGCGCCGCCGGCGATCGCGTCGAGCACGTCTTCAAGCGAAGCCTCTGGCGACACCTCGTAATCGCCCGCTTTCAGCGAAGCCGCATCGCCGCGGACACGGGCGGCGAGTTTGAAGGCGAAGGCGCTGCCGATCACGCCGTCCCGCTCAAGCCGCGCGGCGATCGAGGAGACGCTCGCGCCTTTCGGCACTTCGATGACACGGCTTTGGGCGAGCGGGCCCGGCGCGCTGTAGACGCTCTTGGCGTAGCCGAACGCCGCTGCGCCGATCAGGCCGATCAAGATGACGAAGATCCCAAGCCGCATACGGCCCCCCTTCCGTCGCGCCGACGCCCCAGCGGCGCGTCAGCACTGGATGTGATGCGTTTGGATGGACCGGCCGCCTTCGTGCGACCGACTCGCCCCACCCCTGTTGGTTGAATAATGCGCCCGCGCCGGCGAACCGCCAGCGTCAGACCGCGCCGAGCACCAGCGTCGCGTTCGTGCCGCCGAAGCCGAAGGAATTCGACAACACCGTCTTGATCTCCCGCTCCACCGGACGGAGCGGCGCGAGATCGATCGCGGTCTCCACCGACGGATCCTCGAGATTGAGCGTCGCCGGCGCCACTTGATCACGGAGCGCGAGCAGACCGAACACCGCCTCCACCGCGCCCGCAGCGCCAAGAAGATGGCCGATCGCCGATTTCGTCGAAGACATCGTGGCGCGGCCCGCCTCCGCGCCGAGCAGCCGCATGACCGCCTGCAGCTCGATCTCGTCGCCCATCGGCGTCGAAGTTCCATGGGCGTTGATGTAGTCGATCGCGTCGGGCTCGATCCCCGCATCGGCGAGCGCCGCCTGCATGGAGCGGAAGCCGCCATCGCCTTCGGGCTCGGGCGACGTGATGTGATAGGCGTCGCCTGAAAGGCCGTAGCCGAGGACCTCGCCATAGATCTTCGCACCGCGCGCCTTGGCGTGCTCGTAATCTTCAAGCACCAAAACGCCCGCGCCCTCGCCCATCACAAAGCCGTCGCGGCCCTTGTCGTAAGGCCGCGAGGCGCGCTCGGGCGTCTCGTTGAAGCCGGTTGAAAGCGCTTTGCACGCGGCGAAGCCGGCGATGCCGGTGCGGCAGATCGCAGCTTCCGCGCCGCCGGCCACCATCACCTCCGCATCGCCGTTCTTGATCAGCCGGGCGGCGTCCCCGATCGCATGGGCGCCGGTGGAGCAGGCGGTGACCACCGCGTGGTTCGGCCCTTTGAAGCCGTAGCGGATCGACACTTGGCCGGAGCAGAGATTGATCAGGCTGCCGGGAATAAAGAACGGCGAGACCCGGCGCGGTCCTTTGTCGTTCAGCGTCAGCACCGTGCTCTCGATGTATTTGAGCCCGCCGATGCCTGAGCCGATCAGAACGCCGGTGCGACGCCGCGCCGCCTCTCCAACATCGTCGTCGCCCGGCGTCCAATCCGCGTCTTTCAGCGCCTGCTCCGCCGCCGCCATGGCGAAGAGAATGAAATCGTCGTTCCGCCGCTGCTCGCGCTTGTCGATCCACTCATCAGGACGGAACGCGTGCTCGTCCCCCTCGCCGCGCGGCGCTTCGCACGCGATTTTGCACGGCAGATCCGAGACGTCGAACCCGCCGATCACGCCTGCGCCGGATCGTCCCGAAATGAGACGCGACCACGTCGCTTCAACGCCGCACGCCAACGGCGTCACCAAGCCAAGACCGGTCACAACCACACGGCGCATGTCAGACTTCCTCCGCAGATCCTCTGCGACGTTCGCGCTGCGGCGCAGCAGCGCTCCGCCGTCGCCGCGGCGCACTTTAAGAGCTTGGCGATGCGCGGTCTACGCGCGAGGCGCGGCGCAACCTCAGGCTTGCGCGCCGGGCGCGTGCTTCTCCGATTTGCGCGCCGGGCGCGCCGCCCGCGCGATGAGACTTATTTCGAGTTCTCAGTGATGAACTTGATCGCGTCGCCGACGGTTTGGATCGTTTCGGCGGCGTCATCCGGGATCTCGACGCCGAATTCCTCTTCGAACGACATGGTCAACTCGACGGTGTCCAAGCTGTCGGCGTCGAGATCGTCGATGAAGCTCGCAGTCTCGACGACCTTCTCTTCATCCACGCCGAGATGCTCGGATACGATTTTCTTCACGCGTGCGGCGATGTCGCTCATGGGTGTCTTTCCTGGTTGGTGGGCGAGCGGCTTGGGCGCTCGCCTGTAGCGCAGCCGCAAGCGGCTTGTTTTTCAATCATATTGACCCAGCGTCTCACAGTGAGCCACTGGCGATCGAGGCGGCATTAGCACAGGCGTTTTTGAGCGCCAAACCCAAACAAGCCTGTTGCGCCGCAAAAATGAACACCGCTCACGAAAAGCTTCAAGCGCCGTGAAGGGCGGCGTTTCAGCGCGGCGTCGGGTTTTGATGTCTTCAGAAAACGAACCCTTCGACCTGGCTCAGATCCTGGCTCAGATCATCGCCATGCCGCCGTTCACATGCAACGTCTGCCCCGTGACGTAGCCCGCCTCAGCCGAGGCCAGGAACAGCGTCGCCGCGGCGATCTCCTCCGCCGTTCCCATCCGCCCCGCCGGGATCGAGGCATCGATCTTCTCTTTTTGCTGATCGTTCAAAGCGTCCGTCATGGGCGTCGCGATGAAGCCGGGCGCGACGCAGTTCACGGTGATCCCGCGCGAGGCGACTTCGGCCGCGAGCGCTTTGGACATGCCGATCATGCCCGCTTTGGACGCCGCGTAATTGGCCTGGCCCGGATTGCCCGTGACGCCGACCACCGAGGTGATCCCGATGATCCGCCCCCAGCGCGCCTTCATCATCGCCCGCAGCACCCCGCGCGCGAGGAGGAAGCCGGCGGTCAGATTCACCTGCTGCACCAGATCCCATTCCTCATCGGACATGCGCATGAAGAGATTATCGCGCGTCAGCCCAGCGTTGTTCACCAGAATATCGACGCCGCCCAGCGCTTCGGCCGCCTGTCCCGGCAACGCCGAAACCGCTTCCCGGTTGGAGAGATCGCAAGGCAGCGCATGCGCCCGCTCGCCAAGCTGCTCGGCCAAAGCGCTCAGCGGCGCCTCGCGCGTGCCGGAAAGCGCCACCGCGGCGCCCGCGCCATGCAGCGCCGCGGCTATCGCGCCGCCGATGCCGCCGGTCGCGCCGGTGATCAAGGCGCGCTTACCCGTTAGATCAAACATGTCTTCGTTCCCTATGTCTCATTCGCCGGCGGCGCGCCTTCAAGCGAGCGCTTCGACGAACGCGGCGACATCCTCCGGCGCCCCGATCGAGCGCCCGACCAGGCGCTTGTCGATCCGCTTGGCGAGGCCGCTCAGCACCTTGCCGGCGCCGATCTCAACGAGTTCGCTCACACCCTCCTCCGCCGCGCGGATCATGCTTTCGCGCCAGCGCACCCGGCCCGTCACCTGACGGACGAGAAGCGCGCGGATCTCCGCCGGATCGCTCACCGGCGCCGCGGCGACATTGGCGATCAGCGGAACCTTCGGCGCGGCGATCGCAGCCTCCGCCAGCGCCGCCTCCATCGCCTCGGCCGCAGGCTGCATCAACGCGCAATGAAACGGCGCGGACACGCTAAGCGGCAGGGCGCGCTTGGCGCCTTTGTCTTTCGCGATCGCGATGGCCTGCTCCACAGCCGCCGCAGAGCCCGACACCACCACCTGGCCCGGCGCGTTGTCGTTCGCCGCTTCGCACACCGCGCCCTCACCCGCCGCCGCGGCCGCCTCCGCGGCCAGCGCTTCAACCGCGCCGAGTTCGAGCCCAAGGATCGCCGCCATGGCGCCTGCGCCGACCGGCGTCGCCGCTTGCATCGCCTGACCGCGCAGGCGCAGGAGCCGCGCCGCCGTCCCGAGCGAGAGCGCGCCGGCCGCCGCAAGCGCGGAATACTCGCCCAGCGAATGACCCGCGACGAAAGCCGCGTAGCGCTCCGGCGGCGCGCCCGCCTCCTCCAGCGCCGCCGTCGCCGCGAGCGACACCGCCATCAGCGCCGGCTGCGCGTTCTCAGTGAGCGTCAGCGTCTCGCTCGGCCCCTCCCAGATCAGCGCGGAAAGCCGCTCGCCGAGCGCGTCGTCGACCGCCTCGAACACCGCCTTCGCGGCGGGCGATCCCTCCGCCAGCGCCCGCCCCATCCCAACGCTCTGCGAGCCCTGCCCTGGAAACACCGCTGCCCGCATCGCTCGCCTCTCACTGTCGCTTCCGATCAGGCTGCGCGCCTCTTGTTGATGGACGCGGCGCGAAAGCCTTTGTTTCACTCGATCCGCGCTTCTGCGAGGCGCGGCGAGGACTGTCAACGACGCGCAACCGCGCGCCGCGCCTCAAGACCGACCAGCCTTGCATTTCGCGTGGTTTTGAAGCACAGACCGCGCTTCCCCAGGGTTAGGCGTCGACCGCCTCTCGAGCGCGACCGGGGAGGCTGCGAAATCCGCGGCCGAAGTCGCGCGGCGAAGCGGTTTAGAAAGTGTTAAGGAGATCGCATGCCGCTTTACGAGCATGTTTTCATCGCGCGTCAGGATTTATCGAACTCCCAGGCCGAAAGCCTCATGGCCGAGTTCGGAGAGCTGGTCGCCGAACAGGGCGGGACCGTCGTCGCCCAGGAATATTGGGGCCTGCGCTCCATGGCCTATAAGATCCGGCGGAACCGCAAAGGGCATTACGGCTTCTTCCGCCTCGACGTCTCAGCGGCCGCCAAGGACGAGTTGGAGCGCAAAGAGCGCTTTCATGACGATGTGCTCCGCTTCATGACGATCCGCGTCGACGAGCATCAAGAGGGTCCGAGCATCGTGCTGACCTCCAAAGGCTCGCGGGACGACCGCCGCGGCGGGCGTGGGCGCGACCGGGATCGGGGCGACCGTGGGGATCGCGACCGCGGCGACCGGGATCGGGGCGATCGCGGGGATCGCGACCGCGGCGAGCGTCCGCCCCGCGAGGCGCCGAGCGAGGCGTAAGCCCTCCCTCCGCCCCTTTGTTCGTCAGCCGACTTCGCTCATGAAGACTTCGCTCTTGAAGACTTCGCTCTTGAAAGGAGCCCGCCATGGCCGCCGCACGCCGCCCGTTTTTCCGCCGGCGCAAATCCTGCCCGTTCTCGGGCGATAACGCGCCCACCATCGACTATAAGGACGTGAAACTGCTGCAGCGCTATATCTCAGAGCGCGGCAAGATCGTCCCGTCCCGCATCACCGCCGTCAGCGCGAAGAAGCAGCGTGAGCTTTCCGAAGCCATCAAGCGCGCCCGCTTCATCGGCTTTCTGCCCTTCGTCCTGAAGTAAGGAGCGCATTATGGAAGTGGTGCTTCTCGAACGGGTCGATAAGCTCGGCCAAATGGGCGACGTCGTTCGCGTCAAGAACGGCTACGCCCGCAATTTTCTGTTGCCTCAAGGCAAGGCGCTGCGCGCGACCAAAGGCAATCTCGCGCAGTTCGAACAGCAGCGCGCGCAGCTTGAGGCGCGCAATCTCGAACAAAAGCAAGAGGCGGAACGCGTCGCGGAGACGCTGGAGGGCCAGAGCTTCATTGTGATCCGCTCCGCCTCCGAAGCGGGCAATCTCTACGGCTCGGTCACCGCGCGCGACATCGCCGAGGCGGCGACCGCCGGCGGTTTCACGGTGGATCGCCGCCAGATCTCGCTCGACAAGCCGGTCAAGGAGCTTGGCCTCCATCCGACCCGCGTGATCCTGCATCCCGAAGTTGCGGCGACGATCAAGATCAACGTCGCCCGCACGGAGGAAGAGGCGGAGATCCAAGCGACCGGCAAAACCATCGCCGAGCTGCGCGCTGAGGAGGAGGCCGCTGAGGAGCTCGACGTCCAGGCGCTGTTCGAAGATGTCGGCAAGTTCGACGAGGATGACGAAGGCGGCGACGCCGAGCGCGGCGATGACGCGTCGGAGAGCGGTGAGAGCGAAGGCGACGACGCGCCGAAGCGCGAGGACTGAGTCAGCTTCCGACGCCTTACGGCCGAGACGAGGAAGCCGCGGAGCGCGTCTCCGCGGCTTTTTTCGTCTCGCACGCCCAGCGGCCGCGCTTCGATCGCCGGCGTCGCCATCGCGCTCTCCGTCCTCCGCAGCGGGCGCGCGCGGTCTCGCAAACGCGAAAAGCGCCGCGCGAGCGCGCCTCGCCGCGCCCTCCGGGTATTCACGAAGGACCCGCGACGCGCTCCATGAGTCATGGGAGCAGTCATGGGGTCTTAGGAGCCGTCTTGGCTCGAGCGGCCGCCTCACACCCGATCGCAGGAGGCGCGACGATCTCACCCGCGGGACGTGCGCCCATAACAATCCTAGGTTGTTCAAAGAGATACGGTGCAGAACTGATCAGAAGTATCGTTCTCGGCGCCCCTGCCGCGGCTCTCTGTGCGCGGAATCGCCCTGTCTGTGCATTGCGGTCGAGTTCTTGTGGATAGCCGGATTCCCCCTCTGTCCCTCGCGCCTGCAATGCGCAAGAAGGATCGCGTAGAGAGAAAAAAAATCGAGCAGGACATCGCAATGGCGGAAAGCGGCGCCGTGGCCCTTCGGGCGACGGCGGCGACCGGATCCGTTTCGCCGGAAATGGAACTGAGATCGCTGCCCCATAACATCGAGGCGGAGCGCGCTGTTTTAGGCGCGCTCCTGATCAACAACGAAGTCGCGGACCGCATCGCTTTTCTCGAGGCCGACCATTTCTACGATCCGGTGCACGGGCGGATCTACGATGTGACGCGGCGGCGGATCCAGCGCGGACAGCTGGCGACGCCGATCACGCTGAAGACGCTGATGGAGGGCGATGAGGGGCTGCAGGAGCTTGGCGGACCGAGCTATCTCGCCACCCTCGCCAACGCCGCGGTCGCCGTCTTCAACGCCCGCGATTACGCCGATGCGATCTATGAGCTGGCGCTGAAGCGGCGGCTGGCGGAGATCGGCGAGGACGTCTCGCGCAGCGCGCTCGATCCGCGCTCCGAGGACGCGCCGCTGGATCAGATCTCCCGCGCGGAGGAGAAACTCTATCACCTCGCCGAGAGCGGCCGCTCCGAAGGCGGCTTTCAGTCCTTTCGCTCCGCATTGGTCGACGCCATCGAGGTCGCGAACGCGGCGTATCAGCGGGATGGCGGGCTCGCCGGCCTCTCCGCCGGGCTGCGCGACATGGACGAAAAACTCGGCGGCTTCCACAATTCGGATCTGATCATCCTCGCCGGCCGCCCCTCCATGGGCAAAACCGCGCTCGTGACGAACATCGCCTTCAATGTCGCTAAGGCGTACCGCAAAGGAGAGGCGCCGGACGGCTCGATCACCGCGGTCGATGGCGGCGTGGTGGGTTTTTTCTCGCTGGAGATGTCCGCCGAGCAGTTGGCGACCCGGATCCTCGCCGAACAAGCGGAGATCGCCTCCGAGAAGATCCGCCGCGGCGATATGGATGAAGAGGAGTTCCGCCGCTTCGCCTTGACCGCCCAAGCGCTTGAGAACGCGCCGCTCTATATCGACGACACGCCGGCCTTGCCGATCTCGACCCTGGCGGCGCGCGCGCGGAGGCTGAAGCGCCAACACGGGCTCAATCTCCTGATCGTCGATTATCTCCAGCTCTGCCGCGGCTCGGCGAAATCCAGCGACAACCGCGTCCAGGAGGTCTCGGAGATCACGCAAGGCCTGAAAGCGATCGCGAAGGAGCTCAACATTCCGGTGATCGCGCTCAGCCAGCTCAGCCGGAAGGTTGAGGAGCGGGAGGACAAACGGCCGCAGCTCTCGGATTTGCGAGAATCTGGCTCGATCGAACAGGACGCTGATGTTGTTATGTTCGTCTTTCGCGAGGAATACTATGTCGGGCGCACGGAGCCGCGAGAAGGCACGCCCGAGCACGCGGACTGGCTGACGAAGATGGAAGAGGTGCACAACCTCGCTGAGGTGGTCATTGGCAAACAGCGGCATGGACCGATCGGAACGGTGCGGCTCATGTTCGACAGCCGCTTCACCCGATTCGGAGACCTCGTTCGCGACGGACGGGTCGACCAAGGCTACTAGCGCCGCCTCCGCGCGGCGAGACCGGCCAGACGATGGCGCGCAGAGGTTTGGCGAAGCTCGGCTTGAGCCGCCGCGTATCGAGATTGATCTCACTGCGATCGCCGCCAATTGGCGCGCCTACCAGGCGCTCGGCCCGGCCGAGGCCGGCGCCGCGGTGAAGGCCGACGCCTATGGCTGCGGCGCGGCGGCGGTCGCTCCCGCACTCGCGGCGGCGGGTTGCAGAACATACTTCGTTGCGGCGCTTGCGGAAGCGACGCGCCTCGCCGACACGCTCGGACGCGACAGCATCCTTTACGTTTTGAACGGCTTCGACGCCGGCGCAGGATGGCCGGACGATCCTCGGATCAGGCCGGTGTTGAACACGCTTCCGGAGGCGGAGGCCTGGGCGTCGCGTTGGGGCGACCGCGCTGCGGCGCTTCAGATCGAGACGGGCATGAACCGGCTTGGCGCGGACGCCGAAGCGCTGGCCGAGGCGCTCGATGCGGCGGCGCTGGCGCCGCTCCGCCGCGGCGGCGCTCTTCTCATGTCGCATCTGGCGATGGCCGAGAGCCCGGAAGCGGCGCTGACCGCGGCCCAAAAAGCGGCTTTCGATCAAGCGCTGGCGCGGTTGCGGCCGCGCCTCCCCCATGCGCGCGCCTCGCTGGCCGCCAGCGCGGCGACAAGCCTCGGCCCGGCGTTCGCCTATGATCTGATCCGGCCGGGCTATGGGCTTTATGGCGGCGATCTCGGCCCCGCGCCGCGGCCCGTGATCCGCGTCTCCGCGCCGCTGATCCGGGTGTGGCGCGTCGAGACCGGCGCCGCGTCAGGCTATGGCGGCGCGTGGCGCGCGGCGCGGCCAAGCGTGCTCGCCACCGCGCCGATCGGCTACGCCGACGGTTTGCCGCGCGCGCTCGGCGGGCGCGGGCGCGCGCGGCTGCGCGGCCGGATCATTCCCATCGCCGGACGCGTCTCGATGGATCTCACCGTCCTTGATGTGACGGATCTCGATCCCGCGCCGATGCCGGGCGAGCGCGCGATCTTCCTTGATGAGACGCTTGAGATCGGCGCGATGGCGGCTGAGGCGGACACGATCGGCTACGAAATTCTCACGCGGCTCGACGCCGCGCGCCGTCTGGAGCGCCGCGTTAACACTTTCTGAGATAGAAAAACCGCGAAAGCGCGCCGGGCGTCGGCCGCGCGCTCCTGACGCTTGGCCCTGCGGCGCGTGAGAGTTAAGGCTCGCGCGCGGCGCTGGAGGCGCGTTGGAGCGCCGGACAAGACCGCGAACGGCGCGGCGAAGGCGGGGGCGATCGGTGACGAGTGCGCTGCTGGGCTTCATAAGCTCGATCGGAGCGAGCGTTCTGGCCTTTTTGCGCGGCGTCGGCGGCGCCGCGATCTTCGCCGCCCGCGGCGTTTTCGCCTGCTTCACGCCCCCGCTTTACGGCGCCGAGGTGTTCAAGCAGATCTGGCGCATCGGCTATCTGTCGCTGCCGGTGGTGGGCCTGACCGCGCTTTTCACCGGCGCCGTGCTCGCTCTGCAGATCTATATCGGCGGCTCGCGCTTCAACGCCGAGAGCGTGGTGCCCTCGATCGTCGCCATCGGCATCGCGCGCGAGCTCGGCCCGGTGATCGCCGGCTTGATGGTCGCCGGCCGCGTCGCCGCCGCCATCGCCGCGGAGATCGGCACGATGCGCGTGACCGAGCAGATCGACGCGCTCACCACGCTCTCCACCAATCCAATGCGCTACCTTGTCGCCCCGCGGCTCATCGCGGCGACGCTCTCGATGCCGGTTCTGGTGCTGGTCGCGGACAGCATCGGCATCGCCGGAGGGTATCTGGTCGGCACGCAGCGGCTTGATTTCAACGGCGCGGTCTATATCGCGACGACGGTCCAGTTCCTCTCCTTCGACGATGTGGTCTCCGGCCTCTGGAAAGCGGCGGCCTTCGGCTTTTTGATCGCGCTGATGGGCTGCTATCATGGCTTCAATTCCGGCCGCGGCGCTCAAGGCGTGGGCCGCGCCACAACGCAAGCGGTGGTTTCGGCCAGCGTATTGATCTTGGCGGCGAATTACCTCTTGACCGAAGTCTTTTTCAGCGGCGCTTGAGGCGCGCGAAGGGAGCCTGAGCGATGAAGTGGGATGCGCAAGCGGGCGCCGCCGCGCAAAGCGAGGCGGCCGCGGAGACGCCGATGATCGCGCTGCGCGGCGTGATCAAGCGCTTCGGCCGCAATGCGGTGCTGGCGGGCGTCGATCTCGATGTCGATCGCGGCGAGAGCATGGTGATCATCGGCGGCTCGGGCACCGGCAAGAGCGTGACGTTGAAATGCATCCTGGGCCTTCTTGAGCCTGATGCGGGCGAGATCTGGGTGGCGGGCGAGCGCGTGGACGGCCGCCGCCGCGGCGCGGCGCTCCTCTCCCGGTTCGGCATGTTGTTCCAAGGCGCGGCGCTGTTCGACAGCCTGCCGGTTTGGCGCAACGTCGCGTTTCGCTTGCTGCAGGAGCGCGGGCGCAGCGTTGAGGAATGCCGCGCCATCGCGGTGGAGAAGATGCGCCGCGTCGGGCTGACCGCGGATAAGGCGGATCTCTTTCCAGCCGAGCTGTCAGGCGGGATGCAAAAGCGCGTCGGCCTCGCTCGCGCCATCGCCGCTGAGCCTGAGATCATCTTCTTCGACGAGCCCACCACCGGCCTCGACCCGATCATGTCCGGCGTCATCAACGAGCTGATCCGCGAGCTGGTGACCGATCTCGGCGCGACCGCGATCACCATCACCCACGACATGACCAGCGTCCGCGCCATCGCCGACCGTGTCTCCATGCTCCATGGCGGCCTCTTCCGCTGGACCGGCCCCGCCTTCGACATCGACCATTCGGACGATCCCTATCTCAGCCAATTCATCACCGGCTCCGCCCACGGCCCGATCGAAGCGGTGCGATGACCTGACGCGGCCCAAAACGCAGGTCGAACTGGCTTGCGCGAAAGATGCGGCGACCACCGCGTACTTGATCAACCAGGCGGGCTCCGCGTCGTCGAGCAAGAAAGGCGATGACATCGCAACGCCCGCCGATCAGGTCGAACTGAAGCACTGAGTTGCTCGTCACTTCTTTGAGATCGGAGATCGGAGGCTTTCGAGTTCGGGGCCCTTGTTGGTGAAAGCCTCGCGCATCTGTCCTGGTGTGGTGGGCGTTTCCCGCGGCGCGAACTCGTCAGGCGAGGGGAAAAAAACCTCGAGACTTTCATCCGCCGGTTGGGTCTCAACCGTTGGAGGTCGTTGCGCTTCGATTGTGTTTAAGTCATTTGAAGGAATATCCATTTTCGATCTCCATCTAGATAGGCGGAACCGCCGCCTCGATTGTGGACACGCTTCTTCGCCATGTGCGGTCACCGATAAAGGTGAGCCCTCAACATGATGGCGACTTTACGAACTTATCGCGGCAGATTATCGCACCGCGAAACAAAAATAGACATCGCACTCCATCAATTCGCCACCGAGCGCCAAGTAAAAAAGCCCTGCGCCAGGCATTTTCACTGAGAAAATTTGACACTCTACTTTGGGTTAATGCCTTTCATGGCCTGGCCAAGTTCTATTCCTACACGGTTTTGAGAATCCGGTGGAGTTGTAGGAGACGTCGCAGGCGGAGGCGAAGCGAACACTGCGTTCGGGCCTGGACCCGCGGCTTCAGTGTCTCGCGCCGCAGCGTTCTGGTCGAAAATCGCACCGAAGTCGATTGAGGGAAAGTTCATTTACATCTCCATCTACTCATAGTGGGGTCGAAGTTTATGCAAGTTCGCCCAGACAGCGCTTTCAAGATAAGAGCATGACGGTCGCACCTGACGACAACCTGACGGGCGCCGCGTGGCGGACCGTCGCAGATTGAAACTCTCCGCAGACCTTTGCGCATCTTCCATCCTGAAGAGCTCGGATCGAACGGCGCAAGAGAGCGCGGCGCAGCCGTGAAGCTTCTTGAGTCGTCGGCGCAAGAATCGATCGGCTCAAGCTCCTTTAGCTCGGTTCGGTTTTCGGCGCGGCGCCGTCCCAAAACCCCTCCGCCGCTAAAACCCGTTCGGCCTGCGCCGCGAGCGACAGGAGCGCGGCGTCGGCGCTGCGCGCGCCGCTGAGCATCAAGCCGACGGGCAGCCCGGCGTCGGTGCGGCCGCAGGGGATCGAGATCGAGGGCTGGCCGGTCATATTAAACGGCGTGCAGTTCAGCGTGGCGAAATCAGCCGCGGCGCGTCCTGCCGGGCCGAGCAGCGGGGCCGGCGCGCCGCATGTCGGCGCCAGCAGCGCCGCCGCGCCGCTCTCGGCGAGGAGCGCGTCCATGCGGCGGCGAAACATCAGCGTCTCGGATTGCGCTTCGGCCAGCGCGCCGGCGCCCACGCGGAGGCCTTGGCGAAGCTTCTCCAGCACATCGGCGCCGAACAGCGCCGGGCTGCTCAAACTCGCGGCGCCGTAGCGCCATGAAGGATCGCCGGCGAACAGCCTCGCCGCCGCCCGCCGCGCCGCGGTGAGGCCAGGGGCCCGCAGCTCGATCAACTCCGCGCCAAGGCGCGCGGCCACCGTTTCGATCGCGGCGCGCGCCAGCGCTTGGGTTTCGCGATCGCCTTGCTCCCAGCCATCCTGAACCAGCCGGGCGAGCCGCAGCGCGCCCGGCGCGGCGCGCTCCACTTGGCGGAGCCCCGCGCGCACCGCGGCCGCCGCGCCGATCGGCTCAGCATAAGGGGCGGCGAAGGGATCGTCCGGATCGAAGCCGGCGAGCGCATCTAGGGCGAGCGCCGCATCCATCACGCTGCAGGCGATCGGGCCGACATGATCGAGCTGGCGCACCAGCGGCGTCACGCCTGCGGCGCTCACTCGCCCATGGCTCGGTTTGAACCCGACGACGCCGCAGCAATGCGCGGGATGGCGGATCGAGCATCCGGTATCGGTGCCAAGCGCCATTGGAACGATCCGCGCCGCCACCGCCGCGGCGGAGCCGCCAGAGGAGCCGCCAGGCGAGCGGCCGAGATCCCACGGGTTGCGCACCGGTCCGAAATGCGGGTTCTCGGAGGTCACGCCGTAAGCAAGTTCGTGCAGGTTGGTTTTGCCAAGCAAAACCGCTCCGGCCCGCCGCAGCCGGGCGATCACGGCGGCGTCGCGGCGGCGGATCCGTTCGGCGTCGAAGCGCCCGCCCGAGGTGGTGCGCCAACCCGCGACGTCGATGAGGTCCTTGGCCGCGTAGAGCGTTCCATCAAGCGGGCCGCGCGTCTCGCCAGCCAAACGGCGCGCATCCGAGGCCTCCGCCGCGGCCAGCGCCTCCTCGGCGCGATGCTCGATGAAGGCGTTCAGCCGGAGATTGCTCTTCTCAAGGCGGGCGAGAGCGGC